>NZ_JAZEZK010000009.1:0-204019 GCF_037028485.1 Acinetobacter sp. 102 | reverse complement strand
ACGTATTGGACAGTAAAATGAAAGCTATATCTTTAAATAACCTCTAAAAAATAATTTATCTAGGGCGTTTCAATACATTATGAGTAAGAAGTAAAATGACTAATTAACTTTTTTTTCACATCTGCATGGTTTTTAGCAAAATCAGAGTTTGTCCAAGTATCAAATTGTTGGAAAATTCTGATTGAATTACTGAATAGTTCAATATTTCCTTGAAAATATTTTTTCTTTTTATCAGAATAATCACGGTTATTCTGAGAGGAATTTTTTCGTCTCGAGATTAATACCAAATTTCCCAGTCTATCTTTTGCATAATTACGTTCTTCATCGGTAAAGTCATTTAACCATTGGCTATCGCTATTTGGTGTTTGCGGAAGAATATGCTCTATGCTAATCGTACTTGGAAAGTCTAATTTAGTTGTATGCCCATGCAATATACAATCCAATTTTAGCATTAGATATTTAGCAGCTCTTCTACCATAAATTTTTTTATCTAACTCGATAGCTAATTCTAATTGATCTATATGCTTTTTCAATATTTGAATGACTTCTTCGCTAGTTTTCGTGTCTATATTTTCCATCCAATTATTCACATTCTCTATTCGACTCGTTGGTGTTAAACCCACCAACCAATCATAAGCAAATGCATTGTCTAATGATTTTACGAAACGAATTAGTTGGTGACTACCAAATTTGTCGTAATACTTTAACAATGGAGCAATCCAAAAATCTGATTCAAACCCTGCTTTCATCATTACAAGCAAGTTATTTAATTCAAAACTCTTTGACAACTCATAGTGATTATTGTCAAATATTTCAATGTAATGCTTTCTGTATTTATCAATAAAGTTAAAAGTATCCATCCCTTTATTTAACAAAGGAGGTAAATTTTTAGTGGTTTTATTTGAACGATCATATTCCCTAGGCGCATAAATACTATCTTCATACTCTTTCAAAAGACTGACCATTGCTTTCTTTTTAACTAAAATTGAACGTAAATGAGAGAGAAACTCATCAAAATCTTCACCAAAATAGTTTTCAGCTTCTTCCCAATTTTTTGCAGCTTTCACTCTTTCATCATGATTAGAAACTAGAGCTAAATTACTTGCTTTTAAAATATCACTACTACGAAGTTTAACACCTCGATTATTCATAACCGTAAATAATCTAAAGGCATCATCAAGCTCTTCAGATCCTACATAAATCATCAGCACTTTATTAATTAAAAAAATAGCAAATTGGTCAAAATTTTGATGTTCTTCAAAATAGTCTCGTATTTGAACTATATTTTTAGACATATTGATTACTGAAAGATCAGTATCCTTGCCATAATTTTCAATAAGTGATGAAGTTATTTTAAGTGTACTTTTTTCTTCTTTAACGCAGTCATCAATGAAATCTTTAACTTCTTGCCTAATATCAAATACTACTCTCAGTCGCTCAGGAGTATTCGTAAATAGATTTTTCTTTTGGAAAATAATTTCTTTACAAGTTTTAAGACAGTCTTCATCCTCTGTTAAGTCACGAATCACAGAGATTAGCAAGAAAAGGGTCGTTAATCTCTGCTGGCCATCAAGTACATCATACTCGACATAATTGGTATTGTTTTTTTCAGTAATTTTCTTCTGTAAAACCATTGACCCTAAAAAGTACTGGGCATTCTCATCACGATTCATAGCATCACTTAAATCTTGTAAAAGCTCAGCTATTTGATCCTTGCCCCAAACATAAGGCCTTTGATACTCAGGTATTCTGTACCATTTTCCAAAGAGCTCACCCACATATAATTTTTCACTTTCAATCATTTTATATCTACTTTCACAACAAAATTAATTAGCTTAGAGAGCAAGATGCTAGAAAGCATTAAGCATTTAAAATCAAAATAATAAATCTTTTATGGAAAATTTTGCTAAAAATAACAAAACTCCACCCTAAAGATCTCTATACAACCCGATATAGCTTAATGCACTTCCCAAGTTTTTCTTCACCATAAAAAAACTCCCGTACAAAAATTCTGCTACATCATGCAGAAATAAGTTACTTTCAGCTTCTAGAAAGTACGTAAACTGAAGTAACTTATTTGTGGAAATCTAGCTATAAGGTGGTTTGATTAATTATTTAATCGATCTAAAATTTCAACTCTAAATAAAAGTAATTAAACTCACATATTACTATAATTGAGCTATTTAATTAATTTCCAATTTCTACTTTTGCACTTTGGACAAGAATATTTTTCAGATACCCATTTTGTAATCTGATCAGAAAATGCGAGCAGCGCTACTCCCCCAGTAACAATTGCCACACAAATTGCAAAAGCAAAACCTGTTCCTGCAAAGAAAAATGAAACCCATGCCCAAAATCCCCCACCAACAAATGCCGTACCCATTACTTTTAAGAAAAATGTTTTATTAGCTTCTTCTTTATAACTACATTTTTCACATTTGATATGCGCCATATCACTTACCCTTAAAAAATCAAACAAAATAAATTAAAACTCTAGATAAAATACTATACCGACAATTAAATACAATAGCTGTACACATTTTAACTTGTGAATTTTTCCATACTATGCTTCATAGTGATTAAATTTTCAATAGTTTATTCAAAAATAACCATACATATCTTTTTTTTCAATTATTTCTCAATATTTAAAAAATACTAAATTAAAACTTTAAAACTTCTAAATATTTTTATTTTCTTAATAAGCTTTAATATATGAAGAAGTGATTTTAATTTCAAAAGTACTATCTTCAAATTTAATAAAACTGTAAGTGGAGTTAGAGAAATTTTGAAATTGAGGAGTAAAAGAAGTATTTCCTTATGTCACACTAACTATTTGAGCAATAGTAGCTTCAAGTCCAATAGTATATATCGATAAATAGTATTTTTTTACAAAGTAGGCATTTTACAACCATCAACTGTGATTGGAAACAGGTGTGTTTTCCCCTTACTTGGTAAATAAGGTGTATTTTGCCATTCCAATTTTTACCATATCACTTTCAAACTCTTGGAAGATACTAAGAAGAAGACAAACTCAGGTGCTTCAAGCCTTTTATTCATTTGATCAATAATGCCGTGATCAGGTTAAATAGACCCTGAGTCATGAAAAACCAGATCTTGACCAAAGATATTGGCCAACCTCAGTGAAACAGCTTCAACTAAAGGTTTATCATTATAATTATGGCTAAGAAGAGTTTTTGAGACATGATAAATAGATTTATTCCGATTTTTCTCCTACGATAAAGCAGTTCTGCGTAATTAGTAACAATCCCAATAGCTTAACTCCCCTATCTCTAGCCATACCTCACTAAACCCATAGGAGAAAATGGTAAAACAACCGAAAGTCTAAATCCCCCAAACAATTTCTCTTTTCACACGTTTTACGCGACAATGACCTAGAACATAGAGGATGCATATTACTTGTAAATCGTGTGCAACACCGAAGTACTAGAAAACGTGCAATAGGGAAATATGTCGGCGCTATGTAGGCAATCAAACAGATAGAACATCGGACTATCGAACGGATGGACCACCAAATAGACCGAAAAATCCGATGGTCTAAAAATAGTAAGCATTAAAAAACCCCATAACTCAAAGAGTTACGAGGTTGAATATGGTGGGCCCACCGTGACTTGAACACGGGACCAACGGATTATGAGTCCGCTGCTCTAACCAACTGAGCTATAGGCCCTAAACTTAAATCATATTTTATGTATGATTAATGCTGCCTGATCTTAGTCAAATTTAACTTAAGTTACAAGCAGATGATTTTATCAAATTACGAAAATAATGTTAAAAATCATAAACTGCGCTGATTCTATCTGATCTTCCCAGCTTGAGTAAAGATCATATTGCACTATTTTGATCATTAATAAGACATCCAATTTTTTTCATCTGGTGTTTTAGGATATGTATTTTCCTGAAAACTCGTATTACACTGCTGCGACTCAAAGCCTATGATGATAAACATGAAAAAATTTTTAGGAAAATCTATTTTTAAAGCAACAGGTTGGGAATATAACGTAGACCCAAGCATTTTAGAAAAAAAACAAGTCATTATTGGCTTTGAGCATACATCGAATCTGGATACCATCCTCTCCCTCGCTTTATTTGAAATTTTAGAACTCAAAATTCATACCTTAATCAAAAAAGAATTATTCAAAGGCCCTCTAAAACCAATCTTAGAACGTTTAGGTGGCATCCCTGTCGACCGTAAAGCCAATAAAGATATCGTGACGCAAATGGTTGAACTGTTTAATCAAAATGACAGCTTTAATCTGGTGATTGCGCCTGAAGCAACACGTGCAAAAGATGGTGAAGAACGCAAACCCATCCGCACTGGTTTTTGGCATATCGCCAAAGCTGCCAATGTGCCAATTATTTTGATGTATGCCAATGCACGCAATAAACAAGGCGGGATTTTAGGTAAAATTTACCCAAGCGATTTGCAACAAGATCTGGAAAAGATCAAAGCGCTTTATGCGGAATACGACATAGACGTAAAAATTAGCTAATTAATCCAATCTATTTGATCAATCTTTGACGCTTGATCAAGATTTTAAAGTTTGAATATGAGCGATGCTAGTTTTCAACAAAACCATCGCTATGCTAATATTCCTGCACTTTTTTTTAAGTTTTATTTTTTGGAGTTACTTCCATGGCGGGTCATTCTAAATGGGCCAATATTAAGCATCGTAAAGCTAAACAAGATGCAAGTCGCGGTAAGGTTTTTACTAAATACATCCGTGAAATCGTAACCGCTGCACGTTTGGGCGGGCCAGATGCGGCGAGTAACCCTCGTTTGCGTGCTGTAGTTGAAAAAGCACTGTCTGTGAATATGACACGTGACACCATCAACCGTGCAATCCAACGTGGTGCTGGTGGTGAAGACAATGATGATTTAAAAGAAGTTACCTATGAAGGTTATGGCGTTGGTGGTGTTGCGGTTATCGTTGAAACCATGACCGATAACTTAAACCGTACTGTTCCAGATGTTCGTCATTGTTTCTCTAAAACCAATGGTAACTTAGGTACCAATGGTTCGGTGGCTTACCTATTCACCAAGCGCGGTGAAATTTCTTTTGAAGATGTTTCTTTAGAAGACAAAGTCATGGAAGTTGCTTTAGAAGCTGGTGCAGATGATATCGAGATTGATGAGGACAGTATCTTGGTGATCACTAGCCCAGAGAGCTTTGGTGATGTTCAGGATGCCCTTACAGCAGCTGGTTTAAAATCTGACAATGCTGAAGTTGTAATGAGCCCTTCAACTAAGGCTGAAATCACAGATATCGATCAAGCGAAACAAATCTTGAAAATGATTGATATGCTTGAAGATCTTGACGATGTTCAAAACGTCTATACCAACGTTGAATTCTCTGAAGAAGTTTTAGCGCAACTTGATGCTTAATTCTTTTAGATGATAAAAAAATGCATCTTTTTAGATGCATTTTTTTATAGCTTATTTAAAAGTTTATAGCAGTTAAATACATTATATTCTTTGATCACGAAGCTTGAATGTAGTGCGACGACACTATCAATCTTACCAATACGTCGTAATAGAATTTCACTATAGTCGTCCATATTGCGTGCCACCAATTCCAAAATAAAATCGGCACTCTGCCCTGTCACTAAAAAGGCATTGGTCACTTCTGGTATATCTTCAATTTCTTGTAAGAACTTATCAAAAGTTTCACTGTCGTGTTTGCTCAACGAAACCTGCAAAAGAATATGCAAACTAAAACCGAGTTTATTAAAATTAATTTCTCGTTTGAGCTGTCCCATTACTTGGGATTCAATCAGGTTTTTAATGCGTCGATGCACTGAACTAACCGAAAGGTTAATACGTTCTGATAGCTCATTCAGATTGACATCTTCATGGGTCAAAATTTCAAGAATTTGTTTATCAAAACGATCCAATTCCATTCTACAGTCCTCTCTTTCAATCGATGTTTTTATCGGAACTGCTCACTCAGTAATTTTTAAGGGTCAAGGGAAAACATTCGTTTAACTTTTGACGATGCTGCATGGATAACGCAAACATGATTCCGATAAACTTTTGGTTTATCTTTGTCTCAAAGCCGAAACAAGACCTTTTGAGCAACTGTTCAACTGATCTCCCAATAGTTGAACAACTTGTTTCGATCCCCATCACACCCTGAAACATAAGATAACAAAGCCTTTTTATAATTATTTCCCTCTTTTCAATTTTTTTAAAGTAAATTTGGCAATAATTTCTAATATTTTCTGCTTAAAACGAATTTTCTTTTAAAAACTAATTTTATTCCCTGATTATTTTTTGCTTTATCGATAGTTTTTCAATTTTCTTTCCCATAAAAAAGCCCCGATTTTTATTCATCAGGGCTTTTCGACTCAAAATTTGATTTACAAACCACGCCAATCAACGCGTGCATTACGCTCAGTCGCGTAAATACGCTGAACGTATTGCCCAATCGGTAGGTCTGATAAATAGTCATAATATTGCTTCAGTTCGCCATCAAACTGTTCAATATCGTCATTCTCGAGTTCCCAAGGCGTGCCTTTGATCACCAATAACGGTGCAAGAATAGAACAAACTGAAATATCCGCTAAACCAAGCCGATCACCAACCATATAACGCCCTTGATTATCAATCAAACGCTGATTCAGATCGCTAATTAACTCGGTCATACGTAACTTGGATTGAGCAACTTTTTCAGGGCTCAATTTATAGTTGGTCGAAACCAGACTTTTTAATATTGGTTTCGAAATCTTCTCAAACTGACGTAAATAGCCTTGTTCACCCATCATGATTTCAAGTGGATGATCACCCACTGACAGTGCATGTGCCAATGACCAGCGACGAACATGTACACCAAGTTCATCAGTCAATTTGTCGATTTCTAAAGCTTGCTTACGTAACTGCTCATCACGTCTCAATAACGCATGTTCAGGATAGGTCGTATCAAGATATAAAGCGATTTGTGTTGAATCAGCAACCCACCGCTTATCATCTTTCAGCATTGGCAATAAATATTGCCCAGACTTTAGATAAGTAAACGCACGATGGAAACCTGGAATTAAATTATGTGCCACATAGTCCAATTCCTTATGATCTAACAACCAGCGAGCTTTTTCACAATAGTGGGACAAAGGAAATTGGTATAAAACCCGCATAAACTCTCCAAATTTATTTTTCTACTCGATCAAACATAAGGTTTTCCCTACTTTAGAAGTAAAAGTTAATGAATACAATGTCCTTTTCGTTCGATCTTTTTGAATTTTGGCGAAGTCGCTTTATAAATTTTCATGGTGAGAATATTCCTCTCATTCATAGAAAATAAATTTTTATACTGTTTAATAAACCAGCACAAAATTCAAGTCATTGTTTTATATTAATATTTAATATTAATTTTTCTGTTATTTTTCTCATAAAAAATGCTTAGGAATTATTGTGATATACAAGCCATAACTGATGGTTTAGTTGAAAAGTAAAACTTTTGTAAAGTGTCTCTTATCTATTAGAGGTGCTCACATGTCCAGTAATCAATCAGTGATTCAAGTTCAAACACAACTGATTTCAAATGATCAGCAGGCCATCAATGCTGCCTATCAAGTTGCTGACTTTGCATTAGAAGATCGAAATAATCGAGATCAAAATCGTGTTTTACCCACCGAACAAATCATTCAGTTTAGCCAAAAAGGTCTGGGGGGAATCCGTGTACCGCAACAATATGGTGGTGCTTTTGTCTCCAATAAAACCTTAGCCCACGTGTTTCGTATTTTAAGTAAAGCCGATGCCAATGTTGGACAAATTCCACAAAACCAATTCGGCCTTTTAAATTTTATTAATATCACCGGTTCAGATGCGCAAAAGCAGTTTATCTACACTGAAATTTTGGCAGGCAAACGCATCGCCAATGGTGGACCAGAAAAGAATTCTAAAGACACCAAAGCCATTCAAACCACGTTAAGCTTGGAAAATGGGCAATACTTTTTAAATGGAGAAAAGTTTTATTCGACTGGGACCAGCTTTGCAGACTGGTTAGCGATTCGTGCCTTGCATCCAGATGGCTATACCGTATTGGCAATTGTTGATCGACATGCTGCTGGTGTTGAAGTGATTAATGACTGGAATGGCTTTGGTCAACGTACTACAGCCAGTGGAACAGTAAAACTACGCAATGTTGTCGTTGATCCTGCACTATTTTTTGATGAGCGCATTATTACCGACACTCCAAATGTTCGCGGTGCGTATTCTCAACTTTTACAGGTTGCCATTGATGTTGGTATTGCTGAAGCCGCTTTTGATGACACCTTATCCAGCATTCGTAAAGCACGTCCCATTATTGATGCAGGCGTAGAAAAGGCCAGTGAAGAACACTACACCCTGCAAGAAGTTGGCAAACTCAATATCCTGCTCGATGCTGCCATTTTATTACTGGACGATGCTGCCGAATATCTAGATGAACTTGATCAAATTGCTGAGATTTCTACCGAGCAAGCTGCTCGTGCTTCAATTTTAGTGGCTGAAGCAAAGATCTATGCCAATGATGCAGCCCTGCATATCTCCGAAAAACTACTCGAACTTGGTGGAAGCCGTGCCAGCCTGAGCCAACATAATCTTGATCAGCATTGGCGCAATGCTCGCGTACATACCTTACATGATCCTGTGCGTTGGAAATTCCATGCCATCGGTGACTATTACCTTAATGGTACACACCCTGCCCGCCATGCCTGGATTTAAGGAGCAAATCATCATGACCTCATATCAAGAATTACAAGGTTTTGCCAAAACCAATTTTAAAGCGGCGCATGTTATTCAGAGCGATGCCGAAGCCCTAGAAATTGCGACTCAACTCAGTCAACAGTTTAAACACGCGGCGGTTGAACGTGATGCCAATCGAAACTTGCCGTTTACTGAAATTGAAGCCTATAGTCAGTCAGGTTTATGGGCGATTACGGTACCTAAACAGTATGGCGGTGCAGAAGTTTCCAGCCTAACCGTAGCCAAAGTCATTGCGCTGTTTAGCGGTGCGGATGGTTCAATCGGTCAGATTCCACAAAACCATTTTTATGCATTGGAAGTATTACGCAATACTGGTACGGAAGCGCAAAAGAAACGCCTCTATCAAGAAGTATTACAAGGTGCGCGTTTTGGTAATGCGCTGGCTGAATTTAAAACCCGCACCTCTGCACATAAGCAAACCACATTGATTCCAAGCGAAAACGGTTATCTGATTCAAGGCGAAAAGTTTTATTGCACCGGCAGCCTATTCGCCCATCGTATTCCAACACTAGTGCTTGATGAAACAGGTAATGAGTTTTTGGCTTTTGTACAAAGAGACAGTCAAGGATTAGAACTGATTGATGACTGGTCTGGCTTTGGGCAACGCACCACGGGCAGCGGTACAGTCAAATTTAATCAGGTCTTTGTTACCAAAGAGGATGTGATTCCTTTTGATACTGCCTTTAAGCAGCTATCTTTGGTGGGGCCATTTGCCCAAATCATGCATGCCGCGATTGAAGTCGGGATTGCCCGTGCTGCGTTTGAAGAAACACTAGCGCGTGTGCGTGTCGCCCGCCCATGGATTGATGCCACTATTGATTCCGCTACTCAAGACCCTTTAACCCTATCTGAATTAGGTCGTGTGGCAACCGATGTCAAAGCCAGCGAATTACTCCTCAAACAAGCATCTCGCTCTGTAGATGCTGCAAAACAAGATCTCAATGCTGAGACCTTAGCCAAAGCCTCAATTGATGTGGCAAAAGTACGTGCACATAGTACGGAAACTGCATTAAAAGCCTCATCAAAATTAATTGAATTAGCTGGCAGCCGTGGCAGTCAACGTGCTGATGGGTTGGATCGTCATTGGCGTAATGCGCGTGTACATACCTTGCATGATGCTGCACGCTGGAAATATTACTTTATCGGTAACTATGTGTTGAATGGCATTCTGCCTCCACGTCGGGGGACTTTGTAATGAGTCAAACGACCGCTAAAAAAATCTTGTTAAATGCCTTTGATATGAACTGTGTCGGTCATATCAATCATGGCCTATGGACGCATCCGCGTGATCAATCACATCGCTTTAATGAGCTGAGTTATTGGACCGAATTAGCACAGACCTTAGAACAAGGTTTGTTTGATGGTTTATTCCTAGCCGATATTACAGGTGTTTATGATGTCTATCAAAATGGGATTGAGCTGACTTTAAAAGAATCGATTCAGCTGCCAAGCCATGATCCTTCTACCCTAATTTCGGCGATGGCTTTGGTCACGCAGAATTTGAGTTTTGGTGTGACCGTCAATCTCAGTTATGAGCAGCCCTATCAATTTGCACGGCGATTTGCCAGTCTTGATCATTTAACTCAAGGTCGTTTGGGCTGGAATATTGTCACAGGCTATCTGGATAGTGCCGAACGTTTGATTGGGCAAAAAGGTTTAAAAGATCATGATGCGCGTTACGATCAGGCCGAGGAGTTTTTACAGCTTTGCTATAAATATTGGGAAGGTTCGTGGGAAAATGATGCCTTAAAGAAAGATAAACAACAGCGCGTTTTTACTGATCCGAACAAGGTCCACTCGATCAATCATCAAGGGCAATATTACCAAAGCCAAGGTGTGTTTCAGGTAGCGCCTTCGGTTCAACGTACGCCAACACTCTTCCAAGCAGGTGCTTCACCGAAGGGACTACAGTTTGCCACGCGTCATGCCGAATGTATTTTTATTGGCGGCGATCAACCTGAAAAGATTCGTCAGCAAGTTAATAAAATACGACTACAAGCACAGCAACAAGGTCGAGATGAAGATGCGATTAAAATCTTTGTCGGCATTACCGTTGTCGTCGCGGAAACACATGAACTCGCCCAGCAAAAACTGGCTGAATATCGTCAATATGCCAGCCCTGAAGCAGGTTTAGCACATTATGCCAGTTCAGTCGGTATTGATCTTGCCAAGTTTGCAGATGATGAAGCGATTCCTTATCAAAAGAGCAACAGCATTGCTTCCGTCAATGAAAAGTTTAAAGAACAGCGCATCAGCAAAAATGACCTGAAAGCACAGCATGTTTTGGGTGGACGTTATCCCCTGATTGTAGGGAGTGGTGCTGAAGTTGCGGAATACCTGATTGAACTACTCGATCAAACTGGCATTGATGGTTTTAACCTGACCCGTACGGTTGCACCTGAATCACACCATGATTTCATTCGACTGGTAATTCCTGAGTTACAGCAACGTGGACGTTATAAAACTAAATATGCGACAGGTTCACTGCGGAACAAACTGTTTGCCCAAGGCGATCTTTTAGCTGCAAGCCATCCTGCTGATCAGTTCCGATGTAGAACGCATAACAACGCAGATGACCTAAAAATAATTGAAGAAATTAGTGCTTAACATTTAAGAAAAGAATTGGAGAAATATATGGCTCAAACAGCCTCTAAAAAATGGCTTGGTATTGGCCTTGTCGTCGTTGTTGCGATTATTGCCCTATTGATTTGGAATAAACAAAGACAGAACCATAGCAGTGAACTGGTGATTGGGATCAGTCCTTCTTTTGCCCATCCATTGCAAGTTGCAGTGGATGAAGCCAAACAGCAAGGTTTGAATGTCAAATTGGTCGAGTTTTCCGACTGGAATACGCCTAACATCACTTTGAATCATGGTGATATTGATGCGAACTTTTTCCAGCATCAGCCCTTTTTGGATAATGCCATTAAAGAAACTGGCTTTAAATTAAAGTCATTTGCTGCAGGTGCGGCTTCACATGTTGGACTGTATTCAAAAAAATATAAAAGTTTTGATGAACTCCCGAATGGTGCAACTGTTGCGATTCCGAATGATCCTGTCAATCAAGGCCGTGCTCTATTACTGTTACAACAAGCCAAGTTGATTGAACTGAAAGACAGTAACAATCACCTTTCTGCACTAAAAGACATTACAGCGAATCCGAAGAATCTGAAATTTACTGAAGTTGAAGGCCCGCAAACTGCGCGTGCCATTGATGATGTTGATCTCGCTTTTGGCTATCCACATTACTTACGTTTAGCCAAGACGGCTGATCCTGAAAGTGCCTTATTGTTTGATGACAACACCAATAAACGTTATGCGATTTTATTTGTGGTGCGTGATGATTATCAGGACAAGGACAACAAACTACAGAAATTTGTCGAGATTTATCAAAACTCACCTAAAGTCAAAGCTGCATTGGATAGTGATTTCGGTCCGACTTTGTGGTTCCCAGGTTGGAAATAAGGAGAACAATCATGGTGAGTTTTGGTTCACAGGTCGATTTTTCAGTCCCGCATCTAAAAATACGTGGTTTAAATAAGTTTTATGATGTACAGGGCCAACGCTTACATGCCTTAAAAAACATTAGTATTGATATTCCCAAAGCACAGATTGTTGGGATTATCGGAAAAAGTGGCGCTGGTAAATCATCCCTACTGCGTACCTTAAATGGCTTAGAGTCGATTGATACAGGTAGTATTTTAATTCATCAGCAAAATATTGCTGAACTCAGCCATGCCGAGTTGATCAAAACTCGGCAGAAAATTGGCATGATTTTTCAGCATTTTAATTTAATGTCTGCCAAAACGGTGTGGGAAAACGTAGCTTTACCACTCCGTATTGCGGGTTATGACAAGGCTGAGATCGAACAACGCGTCACCGAGGTACTGACGCTAGTGGGATTAGAGGCAAAGCGAAATGATTACCCTGCTCAATTGTCTGGTGGACAGAAACAACGTGTTGGTATAGCACGAGCCTTGGTTTCTCAGCCCGAGATCCTGCTCTGTGATGAAGCCACCTCAGCACTGGACCCTGAAAGTACCGCTAATATTCTGTCCTTATTGAAACAGATCAATCAGGACCTTGGTTTAACCATCGTCTTGATCACCCATGAAATGCAGGTCATCCAAGAGATTTGCGATCAGGTGATTGTAATTGATCAGGGTGAAATTGTTGAAGCCGGGCAAGTCTGGTCGGTATTTTCCAATCCACAACAACAGATCACGCAGGAATTACTCAACTTTGAACAGGTGAATTTACCCTTTGAGTTGAGCCAAACCATTCTGCCTCAGAGCACGCATCAGATTTTAAAATTGAAATATGTCAGTGAATCGAAATCGGTGCATGATTTATATGAACTATTGGATGGTTTTAATAGTCCAGTTCAGGTGTATTACAGTCAAATTGATAGCATTCAGCAGCGTACCATCGGCTCATTGATCATCGGGATTCGCAATCTCGAGTTTGATCTAAACCGCTCACAATCTGAAAAACATCCAGCAATAACACAACTTGAGGTGATCGGTTATGTACAATCAACTCATTGATCTATTACTGACAGGAACCACCGATACTTTAATCATGGTCGGTGTTTCTGCGATTCTCGCTTTTTTGATTGGTCTGCCAATTGCCTTAATTTTGGTGAGTACTGCAGATTTTGGGATTTATCCTTCCAAGAAAATCAATCAGTCCTTAGGCTGGATCATTAACATCACTCGATCAGTCCCCTTCCTGATTTTGATGGTGGCTCTGATTCCATTTACCCGATGGATCGTCGGCACCAGTTACGGCGTCTTGGCTGCGATTGTCCCCTTAACCATTGCTGCTATTCCGTTCTTTGCCCGTATTGCAGAGGTCAGTCTACGTGAAGTCGATCAAGGGTTAATTGAAGCAGCACAGGCGATGGGCTGTAACCGCAAGCAGATTCTTTGGCATGTATTGCTTCCTGAAGCTTTGCCAGGAATTGTTGCAGGTTTTACCGTGACCATTGTCACCATGATCAGTTCCTCTGCCATTGCTGGTGCCATTGGTGCTGGTGGTTTGGGCGATATCGCCTATCGTTACGGCTATCAACGTTTTGATATGCAAGTCATGCTGGCGGTGATTTTAGTCCTGATTGTTTTGGTCATGTTGGTACAAACCACAGGCGATAATATTGCCAAACAGCTCGATAAACGCAAAGTTTAAGCTCGAAATAAAAATCCGCACTCGCCATGACCTGACTTTGTCATGGCTTTCATGTAAAATCAGCAGCAATTTTTAAATAACACATTTGTGAGTGGTTTCATGGGTTTTAATTGCGGTATTGTTGGTCTGCCAAACGTAGGTAAATCTACATTGTTCAATGCATTAACAAAGGCAGCGATTGCAGCTGAAAACTTTCCGTTCTGTACCATTGAACCGAATACAGGTATTGTCCCTGTTCCAGATCCACGCCTAGACAAACTTACAGCGATTGTTAAACCGCAACGTGTTATCCCGACCACGATGGAATTTGTTGATATCGCAGGTTTGGTTGCTGGTGCATCAAAAGGTGAAGGCTTGGGTAACCAATTCCTTGCCAATATCCGTGAAACAGATGCGATTGCACACGTGGTTCGTTGTTTTGAAGATGAAAACGTGATTCACGTAAATGGTAAAATTGACCCATTAGATGACATCGCAACCATCAATACTGAACTTGCACTTGCGGACCTTGATACTGTTGCAAAAGCGTTATTACGTTTAACTAAAGCGGCAAAAGGTGGCGATAAAGAAGCGCTTGCAACTAAAGCAGTGTTAGAAAAAATCCAACCTTTACTTGATGAAGGTAAACCAGCGCGTGCAGCTGACCTTTCTGATGACGAACGTAAAGCCGTTCGCGGTTTCGGTTTAATGACGCTTAAACCAACCATGTATATTGCCAACGTGGCAGAAGACGGTTTTGAAAATAACCCACATCTTGAAGCGGTAAAAAAACTTGCTGCTGAAGAGAATGCGATTGTTGTACCCCTTTGCAACCAGATCGAAGCTGAAATTTCATTATTAGAAGATGAAGACCGTGCTGAATTCTTGGAAGCGATGGGTATGGAAGAACCAGGCTTAAACGTGGTGATTCGTGCAGGTTATAGCTTACTTGGCTTACAGACTTACTTCACTGCGGGTGTACAAGAAGTTCGTGCTTGGACTGTGAAAGTTGGTGCAACTGCGCCACAAGCAGCGGGTGTGATTCATACTGACTTCGAAAAAGGCTTTATCCGTGCTGAATGTGTGGCATATGATGACTTCATTCAATATAACGGTGAAAGCGGTGCCAAAGAAGCAGGTAAATGGCGTTTAGAAGGTAAAACTTATATCGTTCAAGATGGCGATGTTTTACACTTCCGTTTTAATGTATAAATCAATGTTTTGATTTCCAAACCGCCAGTAACGATCTTATTGGCGGTTTTTTTATTTTAGCCATTGGCTTGGGGTGCAACCTGTTATTTTGTTAAATACGCGGATAAAGAAACTGACATTTTCATAACCCACTAGATAGGCAATCTGCTGTACATTCATCTCAGAGGTTAATAATAGTTTCTTGGCCTTATCCACTCTCACCTGCTGTAAATATTGATTAGGTGAAATCTGTGTCGCTAATTGAAACCGCCGTTTTAAATTTCGCTCACTAAAATTAAACTGCTTGGCCAAATCAGCAATACGATTTTCCTGAGGAAAGTTGATATCAAGCCAATCTTGCACCTGCAACACCGCTTCATCACAATGATTACGAAAATTTGGCAGTACAGGATTGAGTTCTTGTGGAGCGTGCATTAACAAATGACTGGCACAGAGTTGTGCAAAATAATCCCCTTTCTGTTGTGCCACAATGCCCAGCAAAGCATCAAACGTTCCAAGCAATGTACCTGTCGTATAAATCTGCTCACTTTGCAAATAATTTCGATTGGCAGTAAAGGAGCTTTGAGGAAACAACCGTTTTAGTTCTCTCAGAAACGCCCAATGGGTCGCAAGCAGGACATGCTGCAATTGTTGAGTAGCCGCCAAAAAATAAGCAGCTGTTGTGAGCGCGAGAATTGGTGTTTGTTGCTGTATTTGACTTGTAAGCCAGTCGACCAAGTCATTATTTTCTTCTTGGATCTGAATAAGCCGATTCCCTTCAAAACTGGGAAGAATGACTAAATCATAAGTTGTCTCCCTTCTAACTTTGTCATCGACTTCGATACTTGGACCACTGGCACTTGTTTTGGCTAAACCATCTAGACTGATCATCTCAACTTGATAGCTTTCGGCTAGACCTTGCCGGATTGATAGTAAATTAACGACATGAAAGAAATCTTTCAGCATCATCACACTCATGGCCCAACACCCATCATAGACAATAATGGCGATTTTTTTCATTTTAATGGCACGATCAGACTATCCTTATTCACGATTATAGCTATATCAGATCAATCGTTTTTTATTATTCTTTGATCAATTTAGACACTTGGCTCAACTACAATGTCACTTTTACATAGCACAGAACAAATACTTGCGATAAAGCATGCACATGTCTTTCTAAAAATATGGCAGCCACAATACACAGATAATAAAATTCCAATCCTATTACTTCATGATTCTCTGGGCAGTGTGCAACTCTGGCGGGATTTTCCAGAACAACTTGCGATCGCAACCCACCGAACCGTGATTGCCTATGATCGTTTGGGCTTTGGCAAATCTGATCCTATTCTCTCTAAGCTATCTCATCATTTTATTCAACAAGAAGCCGAAGTGATTATTGAACTTTTAAATCAACTTGAAATACCACAAGTGATTGCACTTGGTCATAGCGTCGGTGGTGGTATGGCGGTCAGCTTTGCAGCACAAAATCCTTCACGATGTACAGCAGTCATCACGCTTGCAGCACAAGCCTATGTTGAACAGGAAACACTGGATGGTATCACTGCGGCTAAAAAAAACTTTCAACAACCTGAACAACTGCAACGCCTAGAAAAATATCATGCTGAAAAAGCACAATGGGTTTTAGATGCTTGGACAGAAACATGGCTTTCTGCTGAGTTTCGAGATTGGTCATTACAATCAGATTTACAGGCAGTCTCCGCTAAAATGCTGATCATACATGGCGGGCATGATGAATATGGCAGTGTAGAACAACCCAAACGATTGGCCAAATATACCCACGCTGAAACGTATATTATCTCCCAGTGTGGACACTTCCCTCACCGAGAATATCCCGAATTAGTCATCGAAACGATTCAGAAATTTATTGCTCAACTTTAACCGTTTTCAAAAGCGTACTGATATCACTCGCTATAAGTGCTCTTTCATCCAAATAAAAAAAGCCGACTCATCCTGATATCGGCTTTTACATCAAACTGACGACTTAAGATACCGTCTGCGGCTTCATATCCATTTCAGCACGTTTGATTTGGGCTTCTTTTAAAATGCGCTGATGCAACGGCTTACGGAATCCGAGCAAGAAGATAAACTCTGCCAATACAAATAATGGCCCGATGGCTAAACCAATCACATCATCAACAAAGGCTGGTTTTTTCTTTTCAAAATAATGGCCCACAAATTGGAATACCCAACCCACCACAAAAATACCAATACTCGCACCTAGCCAACTCCACATTGGTAAAGCCGCAATTTTCACAGCCAATGGATATGCCAAGACAAATAAAATCAGCATCAAAATACCGAATAACTTATCCAGTGAAATATAATAAATACTGCTTAGAACGATAAGCAACATGGCCAAAGTGATTGAAAAGCCCGAAATTTCTACGCCAGCACGCGCTGTTAAGCACAGAATAGAAAAAACAATTAAGGGAATTCCCACAAAATGGGTCACAACATTATTTCGATCTAAGTGATAAGCCGCATATTGACTAAGTAGACGTTCCAAATTTGTCATTGTTCATTCCTCATATAATTCGTTTATGCTGTTAATCTATAAGAAATATTGCAGCGAAGTTGTCATGTAGCTGACAAATGGATTTATTTTTCTCAAAGGAACCCGTTGTGCTAGATTCGATTTATATCCAACATTTGCAGCAAAACTCATGGTTTAGCCACCTAGCCGAGCCTTTTCAAAATTTTATTATTGAACATGGCAAGAAACATATCTTCGAAAAAAATGCAGCCGTTTTTAGTGCGCAAGATCGATTTGATGGGGTTTATGGCGTATTGGAAGGCTCAATTAGCTTGGGTTATATCGACGTCAATGGCAATGAAGCGATTGCTGCAATTGCGGAACCGATCATGTGGTTTGGTGAAATTTCCCTCATCGACCAGCAACCCCGCTCACATGATGCGATTGCATTAAAGAAAAGCGTGGTGCTGCAAATACCAGCACAACCACTCAATGATTTCTTGCTGCAAAATCCGTATTACTGGTACTACTTTGCCCTGCTGACCAGTCAAAAACTACGCTATGTATTTTTAGAGCAAATTGCGATTCAAACCCAAAGCATTACCCAGCGCCTAGCACAACGCTTATTGTTTATTTTAGAGGGTTATGGCAATCGTTCCTTTATTCAGGATTTTAGTATTCAAATCTCTCAAGACCAATTGGCCAATATGTTGACGGTATCTCGACAAACTGTAAATCAAGAGCTCAACCTGTTTGAAAAGCAAGGCGTCATTCAGCTTGGTTTTAAGAAAATCGAAGTCATTGATTTAGATCGGCTTAGAAAATTGGCAACAGTCGGTCACCTAAAAACGTAAGTATAATGTCTTGTATTTTAAATGGATAAGCACAGCATTTTTTTGCAATATGCTTTTAAGCTTAAACATAAATTAAAAGATAAACTCTCACTATAAAATACTACTGATGCCCTAAAATATTTCACAAAATCAGTCTGCTTTCTTGTCTTGAACACGCATACATTAAAGCTAAGCACTATCGCTTACCCGATGCAGATGACAATCATGAGAAAAATTGCAACGATTTTAACAGCAGGCCTATTTACAGTACTCAGCGCTAGCGCATTTGCCTGCCCGAAAGGAACTCAAATCCAAGGTGGTACCGGACCAAATCACAAAGGCGGTAAATGTGTTGCAACAAGTGTGGTAAAAACCAAGAAAGAAGCAACCAAAGCAACAGATACTGCAAAGCATGACATGACGAAAATGAAAGATACTGCGAAACACGATGCGATGAAAGCAACAACAGATACGAAAAAAGTGGCCAATACCACAGCAACAAAAGCCAAACAGGAAGCAGCAAAAACGGTCAAAACCTCATAAGCGTTTGATGACTTTAACCATAAAAAAGCGAGATAAAATATCTCGCTTTTTTATTTGTATATTCTTACTTAGGTGAAGTATTGCCTAGCGCGGGATTATCAATTGCATCCTTACACTGTGCTTTATCACGCTCGTAATCAGCCTGCTTCTGAATTGATGCATTGGCATTATCTTTTACATCACGTGCCCAAGTATCCAAACTGGTCAATGCTTTACGACACAAGGCATATTTCCCTTCAGTCACGGAATCGGTCATTTTGACATTGATACGCCAATCAGTACTGAGCTGACGCAATGGTTTTCTGACTTTTTCTTCAATATCAGTCACTTGTTTATTATAAACAATCGGATCGATGTCATTGATCAACTTCCATGCTGTATTGGCATAGGTGGTGGCATCATTATTAAGTTTCGGCGCAGGTTTGATCTCGACCTTTTCTTTTGGCTCATTATTTGAGTTTCCGCAAGCAGCCAATAAATATGCACTACACAACAGGATTGCGGTTACACGAGAGTTTGGATTAGACATAGCAAATCGCCGATGAAACATTTGGACATTATGCTAGTCAATTTGGGAATAATTCTCAATGCTTGTTACTTATTTACCCAGCAGAATGCTTTTTATTCTAAGTAATTGATTTTATGATTTTGTTCAGCATACTGTCAGACTTGTCCATCTATAAAAAATTAAAACTTCAAGAAGGAAGAAATCAACAATGTCGCAAATCAAGATTTATGCCTTACAAACCACTATTGAACAGTTTAGAAATCAACTTTCTCATGCCGTACATCAAGCACTAGTTGAAAGTTTGAACTATCCTATCGAAAAGAAATTTCAGCGTTTTATTGCGCTAGCGAAAGAAGACTTTATCTATCCCAATGATCGGAGCCAGCATTATCTAATTATCGAAATTTCGATGTTTGAAGGCAGAAGCACTGAAGCCAAAAAACGTTTGATTCAAAGTATTTTCACTTATATTCAACAACAATGTGGGATTTCAGCACAAGATATTGAAATTACAATTTTTGAAACACCGAAATGCAATTGGGGAATCCGCGGTCAACATGCAGATGAATTACAACTGAATTATCAGGTAGATGTGTAAGCAGCCAAATCGCAGATGAAGTGCAATTTTCTGTCTAACAAAAAGCAGGTTTTTTGTTTCAGATTAGCTTAATTCCACAAAAAGTTCTGCTATGCTTAAACGCAAATTACTCAGGATAGGATTATTCGCATGAGCGTCACTCTTGGAACTCCACTTCAATCTTCTGCATTTAAGGTTTTACTGTTAGGTTCTGGAGAGCTAGGTAAAGAAGTTGTGATTTCTTTACAACGCTTAGGTGTCGAAGTTCATGCTGCAGATCGTTATGATCATGCACCTGCAATGCAAGTCGCACATTATGCTTATACCCTGAATATGGCCGATCCAGCCGAATTAAAACAACTGATTGAAAAGATCAAACCCAATTTAATTGTTCCTGAAATTGAAGCCATTGCTACAGAAGTTTTGGTTGAAATTGAACAAAGCCAAACTGCAACGGTGATTCCATCTGCAAAAGCAGTTAACCTCACCATGAACCGTGAAGGCATTCGTCGTTTAGCCGCTGAAGAACTCGGCCTGCCAACCTCTGCTTATCGCTTTGCCAATACCTTAGAAAGCTTCCGTGCTGCATGTGATGACATTGGCTATCCAAACTTTGTAAAACCTGTCATGTCTTCTTCAGGTAAAGGTCAATCTCGTGTGAAGAGTTTTGATGAAGTGGATGCTGCTTGGGATTATGCAATGCAAGGCGGCCGCGTCAATCAAGGCACTGTGATTATTGAATCGCAAATTGATTTTGATTTTGAAATTACCTTGCTTACCGTCCGTGCTAAAAATCCAGAAACAGGTGAAATCGAAACACATTTCTGTGATCCAATCGGACACCGCCAAGATGCGGGTGATTATGTCGAGAGCTGGCAGCCGCAACAGATGACGCCTGCTGCGCTGGAAGAAGCAAAACGCATTGCCAATAAAGTCACTGTTGCTTTAGGCGGTTGTGGTATCTTCGGTGTAGAGCTGTTTATTAAAGGCGATAAAGTTTGGTTTAGTGAAGTTTCACCTCGTCCTCATGATACCGGTCTAGTCACTTTAGCTTCACAATTCCAGAGTGAATTTGAATTGCATGCCCGTGCAATTCTCGGTCTACCTGTCAATACAGCACGTCATAGTGTGGCTGCAAGTGCAGTGATTTATGCAGGTGTTGATGCTAAAAACTTGAGTTTCACTGGCTTGAATCTTGCTTTAGCAAATCCAAACACAGACTTACGTCTATTTGGCAAACCTGAGGGCTTTAAACGTCGCCGTATGGGAGTTGCAACTGCTCGCGCTGAAACAACGGATCTTGCACGTGAATTGGCACAGCAAGCCGCAGACCAAGTGAGTGTACAAACCAACGCTTAAGATGACCTTAGGTTATTATCATCACAATTTCCCCTCTTTTTAGAGGGGCTTTGATAGAAGACCCAGCTTTATGATCAAGACCTCTCCTTTGTTGAACTACGTCACTAGTCTTCATGATATTCAGGCCATTAACCAATGGCGTACGGATGTAGAAAAGCAATTACAGGAGAGCTATGAAAATGGTCAACCTATTCGTGAAGTGATTGGAGCGCGCTCAGACTCGATTGATGAAGCCCTGATCTTTCTTTGGAATCATGCAGGCTTAGATCAAACAGAATTGGGCTTATTTGCAGTAGGCGGTTATGGTCGCCATGAAATGCTGCCCTATTCAGATACCGATATCATGATTTTGTCTGAGGATGAAATCAGTGAAGAACAAGAAAAACTGATCTCGACTTTTATTTCTTCTTTATGGGATGTCGGCAATTTCAAACCGGGGATCAGCGTTCGTACCATTCAAAACTGTGTTGAACAAGCCATTAATGATTTAACTGTTGCGACCACCTTGATTGAAGCTCGTCTCATTACTGGTAATCAGCAACTGGCAAAATGGCCACGCCGTATCGTTGCGCAAACATGGACAGATCAAACCTTCTATGATGCCAAAATGGTTGAACAAGCCAAACGTTATGCGCAACACAACAATACCGAAAGTAATTTAGAACCTGATATTAAAAATGCCCCAGGGGGTATTCGCGATATCAATCAGATTGGCTGGATTGCCAAACGTCACTTCCGCGTCAATCGTATTTATGATTTGGTGCATTTGGGTTTTATCACTGAATTTGAATTGGGTGTACTGGAAGAAGCCGAAAGCTTTTTATGGGAAATTCGTACCCATTTACACCGTTTGGCCAAACGCGATGAAAACCGTTTATTGTTCGAATATCAACGTGATATCGCTGCAAAATTTGGTTATGTGCGTGAAGAAGGTCAGCCTGTTAATTTTGCTGTTGAACAGTTTATGAAGCGCTACTATCGTACCGCGCAGCAAGTTTCAACACTGAATGAAATGCTACTCGCCTATTTCAATGAATCAGTGATTACCCCACGTCTACCTGATTATGAACGCCATATTATTGATATTAATGAACGTTTTAAAATTGTCGATGGGAAATTGGCTGTTCAACATCACAAAGTATTTTCAGAAGAACCAATTGCCATCTTAGAGTTATTCTATTTATTGGCAAATCGACCTGAAATTACCGGTATTCGTGCCCGTACCTTGCGCCTGCTGGTACTTGCGGCAAAACGGATTGATCAGCGTTTCCGCGATAATCCAGAACATCAAGCACTGTTTATGTCGATTATTCGTTCACCACATTTATATGACACCATGGTGGCAATGAAACGCTATGGTGTATTGGGCAATTACATTCCTGCTTTTGGACAGATTACAGGCTTGATGCAATATGACCTGTTCCATATTTATACCGTCGATGCGCATACTCTGTTATTGCTGCGCAATTTAAGTCGCTTTAAAGAACCTGAGTTTGCTAAAGAATTCCCAGTGGTCAGTTCTGTATTCCAGCGTATTGCCCGTCATGACATCGTGTATATGGCTGCAATTTTCCATGATATTGCCAAAGGTCGTGGTGGTGATCATAGTGAACTTGGTGCGCTGGATGCGATTGAATTCTGCCGCACCCATGGCTTTACCGAGCGTGAATGTAAGTTGGTGGCATGGCTGATTAACAATCACTTATTGATGTCTCTTACTGCACAGAAAAAAGATATTTCTGACCCTGATGAAGTCAAAGACTTTGCCGAAAAAGTCGGTGATATGGAGCATCTCGATTATCTTTATACCTTGACGGTTGCTGACATTAACGCAACCAATCCGAAACTGTGGAATACATGGCGTGCATCCTTGATGCGTCAGCTCTATACCTACGCACGTGATGTGATTCGTTCAGGCTTAGGTCGTCCAGTTGACTATCAAATGCTGATTGAAGATACCAAATTTGCTGCCAGTGAACTCCTGGTCAATGACTTCTCTCTCGCTGAAGTTGAGAAAGTCTGGCAAGAGCTGGGCGATGAATACTTCGTCAAAGAATCAGCCAATGAAATTGCTTGGCATACCCAAGCAATTTTGCAACACGGCGATAATCCAGAACCTCTGGTCCTATTGCGTGCGCATCGTAATGCTGCTGATGATGCAGTTCAGATCTTTATCTATACTCGTGATCAACCGAACTTATTTGCTACCACGGTTGCGGTACTAGATCGTATGAATCTTGATGTTCAAGATGCACGTATTATCACCGCCTCAACTTCATTCAGCTTAGACACTTATCTGGTCCTTGATCGTTTTGGTACTTTACTGACTGATCCAGATCGCGAACGCAAAGTGAAAGCCGCTTTGGTCGATGCATTGAGTCATTCGGATCAATATCCAGGGATCATGCAACGCCGTATTCCACGTCATTTGCGTCATTTTGATGTGCAAAATACTGTCGATATTGTCCTAAACCCAACGCTACAGCAGCATATGGTTGAAATCTCAACCCTCGATCATCCTGGTCTGTTGGCGCGTATTGGTGGTTTGTTCATGTTGCAAGGTTTGGATATCCATTCTGCAAGAATTGCCACACTGGGCGAACGTGCAGAAGATATTTTCTTTGTCACCAAGAAAAATGGTGTCTTGCTCACCGATGAAGAAGTGAAAACTTTTGCGGAAAGCTTAAAAGCCGCTTTAGATGAAGCATCGAATCAAATTTGTAATCCATCTTAAATTTTATTGTTTGGTAACTGTTTAAATGAACTCTAGCTTGTCGTTATTGCATCCCTATCCTTTTGAAAAGTTAAATCAACTTTTTAAAGATGTGCAACCTGCCAATTTACCGTTGATTCCTTTATCAATTGGTGAGCCTAAACATCCTGCACCAGAGTTCGTTAAACAAGCGATTATTGATAATTTTGCTCATCTATCGACCTATCCAAACAGTAAAGGTCTGCCTGAGTTGCGCCAAAGCATTGCACAGTGGCTCATCAATCGCTTCAAGTTGAATCATATTAGTGCAGAGGATCATATCCTGCCTGTTTCTGGTACACGTGAAGGTATTTTCTCTTTTGTACAAGCTTTGATTAAGCGTGAAGATGCACCGTATGTGGTGATGCCAAATCCGTTTTATCAGATTTATGAAGGTGCAGCCCTGCTTGCAGGTGCAAAACCCTATTTCATTAACTGTACTGAAGAAAATGGTTACTTAGGTGACTTTGATGCAGTTCCAGCGGAAGTCTGGGAAAAAACAGCATTACTGTTTGTGTGCACACCAGGTAATCCGACAGGAACAGTTCTATCAAAAGAACAGTTTAAAAAGTTAATTGCCCTGTCTGATCAATATGATTTTGTAATTGCATCGGATGAATGTTATTCGGAACTTTGGTTTGACCAAGCACCAATCGGCCTATTAGAAGTTTGTGCCGAAATGGGACGTGATGATTATAAAAATTGCATCGTGTTCCATTCACTTTCTAAACGTTCAAACTTACCGGGCATGCGTTCTGGTTTTGTTGCAGGTGATGCGGCTTTATTAAAACCTTATTTGCAATACCGTACTTATCACGGCGCTGCAATGCCAGTACAAAATCAATTGGCATCTATTGCAGCGTGGAATGATGAAGCACATGTTGAAGAAAACCGCCAGCAGTATCGTGCTAAGTTTGATTTATTCCAGTCTGAACTCGGTCATTTATTACCTTTACAAAAACCAGATGCGGGTTTTTATTACTGGTTAAAAGTGGATAATGATGAAACTTTTGCCAAGATGTTGATGGAAAAAGCGCATATCAAGGTTTTACCGGGTCGTTATTTGTCTCGTGATACAGAACAAGGCAATCCAGGCGAAGGTCATGTCAGAATGGCACTGGTTGCCGATTTGGCGCAGTGCGAAGAAGTTGTGAAACGACTCAAAGCCATTCTATAAATAAAAAAATCCCCGAATATTCGGGGATTTTTTTATTTATGAAAAGACTTAAGTTTTAAATTTGCCCAATAAATAGGATTGCTGCGATGAGCATCATCAATCCACCCGAAATACGGCTAACAAATTTTACTGCACGCGGTCTGCTTCTAAGCAATTTATTGGCTGCTATCCCCACAAACATATACACCACAGCACAGCTAATTAAGTGAATTAATCCCAGAAAAATAATTTGTACGGTTGGTGAAAATGCCATTTGTGGATGAATAAACGGTGGCAATAAGGCAAAAAATAACAGCAAGACTTTTGGGTTTAAGCCACTAATCCCCACTCCTTTAATCAACCATGAACCTGCTGAATCAAGCGATTGCGTGGCATCGGTCTCAGTTGAAATGGTCGCTGGATGTATAAATAGATTGATGCCCATCCATAACAAATAACAAGCACCCATGATCGTCATCACAGTAAGTAAAATCGGATAGTGTTGCACCAAAGCGCCCACACCTGCTGCCACACATAAGATCGCCATGAGATGCCCAAACACTAAACCAGTGACGGCATTTAGAATAAATTTACCTTTGATGCCTGCAAGAATGACATAAGCCCAATCGGCGCCAGGTGTTAATACGAATAAGATCGAAACGCACCAAAAAGCAAAAATCACACTAAGTTCCATAAGCAAAGCCCTTCCCACATCGACAATACGACCTTTGATCGTTTTCTTTTTCACCATTTGGTGAAGATTGTTGAGAAAGGATATGCTTTAATGGTGAAAATGTTATTCCAAATACTTCTATATCTTCAAAGCCCAAAGGGAGATTCTTCTAAATGGATCGCATTGATAAGAAAATTATTGCTGAACTACAAGCAAATGGGCGATTATCTATCACAGAACTGGCAGAAAGAATCGGTCTAAGTCTGTCGCCTTGTCATCGTCGTGTTAAAGCATTAGAAGAAAGTGGTGTGATCAAAGGTTATCATGCTGATCTAGAAGCTTCAAAAATCGGCCTTAATTTCTCAGCGATTATCTTCGTCACTTTAAAAGATGGAGATAAAAAAGCACTTTCTAGCTTTGAAGAAAAAGTCATTGAAATTGCCAATGTGATTCAGGCACAACGATTATTTGGAAATCCAGATTATTTACTGCATGTGGTTGCTAAAGACTTGGCCAGTTTCCAGAAACTCTATGATGACAGTCTGTCTGCCTTACCCAATGTCCAGCGTTTGACCTCAACCATTGTCATGAAAAATGTGGTCTCCAATCGTTTACTGCCACTCTAAAGCAGCAGTTCGCCTTTATGACAGCATAAAAGTGTGGAATTGAAGCGGTTCAAACTTTTCCTAAGCTAAAAAGTCATAAACCTAAGCGACTTTATTAATTTTTTTATCTGTCTATGGGCTATTGAGCAACTGTTGAAATCTTCGTCTATACTTAGCCATCAAAACTTGATGACTATGGAAAGATGACTTCTCAAACTCCCAAGAAAATAAAGAAAAAGGGTTGGCTCATTTTAGCAATTGCGGTTGTACTTTTAATTATTGCAGTTGTGGTTTGGCAGACTGGAACTGCTAAAAAATCAGTGAATCCTGAAAAAGCTAAAAACGCAGATACCACTGAACAAAAAGCCGCTTTAACTGTAACAATTGTTCAACCCCAACAACAAAATTGGGAACAAACCTTTACTGCTAATGGCAACATTGCGGCATGGCAAGAAGTGGTGATTGGCAGCGAACTCTCAGGCCAGCGTCTTACCCGTGTGAATGTCAATGTCGGCGATGAAGTGCGTCGTGGTCAGGTCTTAGCTGAAATTAATAGCGAAACCATCCGTGCCGATTTGGCAGCAGCCAAAGCCAGTTATGCAGAAGCTCAAGCCGTACTGACTGATGCGATTACCAACAATAAACGTATTCAGCAACTAAAAAATACAGGCGCAATTTCAGCACAAGAGTCTACTCAGTATCAAACCTCTCAAGCAACAGCTCAAGCGCGTCTAGATGCAGCCAAAGCACAAATTGAAAGTAACCAATTACGCTTAGCACAGACCCAAGTGGTTTCACCTGACAATGGTGTGATTTCAGCCCGTACAGCAACGGTTGGATCTCTTGCACAAACAGGTCAAGAGCTGTTCCGCTTGATTCGAGACCATCGTTTAGAATGGCGTGCCGAAGTGACCACATCGGATTTATACAAGCTTAAACAAGGTATGACCGCACATATTGTTTCACCTGACCCAGCCCAACCTGCTGTAACAGGTAAAGTCAGAATGATTGCACCTGTGATCGATCCACAAACCCGTTATGGCTTGGTCTATGTGGACATTCCAACTACTCAAGCTGTGCGTATGGGCATGTTTGTTAAAGGTGAATTTGATTTAGGTCAGAAACTCGCATTGACGGTTCCTCAAACAGCCCTACTGTTGCGTGATGGTTTTTCCTATGTCTTTATTGTCAATGACAAGAATCGTGTCACCCAACAGAAAGTCATTGTAGGTCGCCGTTTGGGAGATCGTGTCGAACTCTTGAATTTACCAGCGAATGTAAAAGTGGTTTCTTCAGGTACAGGTTTCTTAGCTGATGGCGATCTGGTCAGTATTGCCAAAGACATTCCAGAGACACCACTTAGCAAACAACTTGTGACCACACAGGAGAAATGACATGAATTTCTCCGCTTGGTCAATCCGAAATCCAATTCCTGGCATTCTGTTATTTATTATGCTGGGTTTGGCAGGATTGCTCTGTTTTAAATGGATGAAGATCCAACAGTTCCCTGACATTGAACTACCCATGGTCACTGTGACAGCGGCATTACCCGGAGCTGCACCACCTCAGCTTGAAACCGAAGTCGCACGTAAGATTGAAAACTCGATTGCAACTCTGCAAGGTTTGAGAAATCAGTACACTAACATTCAAGATGGTGTTGTCACTGTCACAGCGGAGTTTCAATTAGAAAAACCTCTACAAGAAGCTGTGGATGATGTGCGCAATGCCGTGTCACAAGTTCGTTCCGATCTACCTGCCGATCTACGAGATCCAATTGTCAGCAAGATCAATCTTTCAGGTTCGCCAATCCTGACTTACACCATCCAATCGCCAAAGATGGATGAAGAAGCACTGTCATGGTTTGTAGACTATGATATCGCCCGCGCGATGTTACAGGTTAAAGGCGTTGGTGCGGTTGCTCGCGTTGGTGGCGTCACACGTCAGGTTGAAGTCGAACTTGATCCTGAAAAACTATTGGCGCTGAATGCAACTGCAACCGACATTACCCGTCAACTACGTTTGATTCAGCAAGATGCTTCTGGCGGTCAAACCAAAATCGGGGGTAGTGAACAATCCATCCGCACCATTGCGACAGTAAAAACAGCTGATGAAATAGGTGCAATGGATATTGCACTTAGTGATGGTCGACATATTCGTTTGGATCAGGTTGCAACTGTTCGTGATGGTACGGCTGAACGGCGTTCCGCTGCACTCTTAAATGGTCAACCTGTGATTGGCTTTGAAATTACGCGAAGCAAAGGTGCCAGTGAGGTTGATGTAGAAAAAGGGGTTGTCGTCGCATTAGATAAACTTAAAGCCGCACATCCCGATATAAAAATCAACGAAGCCTTTAACTTTGTAAAGCCTGTTGAGGATAACTATAAAGGCTCGATGTCACTGTTATATGAAGGTGCGATATTAGCGATCTTGGTGGTGTGGCTATTTTTACGTGATTGGCGGGCCACCATCATTGCTGCAACTGCCCTGCCATTATCGATTTTACCTGCTTTAATTGGCATGTATTTCTTTGGTTTCACCCTCAATACAGTGACGCTTTTAGCCATGTCATTGGTGGTGGGTATTCTGGTCGATGATGCCATCGTTGAGATTGAAAATATCATACGGCATTTACGTATGGGGAAAACGCCCTATGAGGCGGCCATGGAAGCAGCCGATGAAATTGGTCTGGCCGTGATTGCCACCACCTTCACATTGATTGCCGTATTCCTACCCACTGCGTTTATGAGTGGTATCGCAGGTAAATTTTTCGTTCAGTTTGGTTGGACGGCGGCTCTTGCGATCTTTGCCTCACTGCTTGTTGCGCGTTTACTCACCCCAATGATGTCTGCCTATATTTTGAAACCATGGGTCGGTAAAGTTGAACAGCAAGATGAATCAACAACCGTAGAAACTGCCACTGACCAAGGTACAAGCAGTCTAGCCAAAGACCGTGCTAAAGACGGCAAAGTTATGCGTGGCTACATGCGTTTGGTGACTTGGTGTCTGAATCATCGCTGGATCACTTTAGCTGGTGCAATTGCTTTCTTTATCTGTTCAGTTATGCTAATTCCATTGCTACCTACAGGTTTTGTCCCACCACCCGATACAGGACAAACGCAAGTTCGTTTGGAGCTTACCCCGGGTTCACAGTTTGGAGATACGCTTAAGACTGCCGAATATGCACGTACGCTGATTAAAGATCATCCTGAAATTAAAAGCATCTATACCACGATTGGTGGTGGTGCTGCGGGAACTGATCCATTTGCAGGTGGTGCATCAAGTGAACCGCGCAAAGCAACGCTCACGATTCAAACCACGGAACGTTCTGATCGTAGTGCTAGCTTACAAGACATTGAAGATCAACTACGCCAACGCCTTGCACCACTTCCGGGTGCACGCATTCAGGTTGGTTTAGCGGGTAACAACAGTCAATACCAACTGGCTTTATCAGGTGATGATCCAGAGGCCTTAATGGCAACTGCACGTCGCCTTGAACGCGAATTACGTACCATCCCGAATGTAGGCAGTATCACCTCGAGTGCAGCCTTGATCCGTCCTGAGTTAGTGATTCGCCCTGATTTTGCCAAAGCGGCTGATTTAGGTGTGACCACTTACGATATTGCTGAGACTTTACGAATCGCGACCGCGGGTGATTTTGATCAAAACCTTGCGAAATTGAACTTATCTCAACGCCAAGTGCCTGTTGTAATTAAACTGCCACTGGCTGCCCGTCAAGATCAAGAACTCATGAAACGCTTGATGGTGAAAGGTAGTCGAGGTCCTGTGATGCTCGGTACCATTGCAGACGTCAATATCGAAAGTGGTCCATCACAAATTGACCGTTTCAACCGTTTACGTAACATTAACTTCAATATTGAATTGAATAATCAACCGTTGGGAGATATTGCTGCCAAAGTTGATCAACTACCGACGATGAAGAATTTACCACCTACGGTGAAGCGTACCAATATTGGTGATGCTGAAGTGATGCAGGAATTGTTCTCTAGTTTTGGTTTAGCAATGCTCACAGGTGTACTGTGTATCTACGTTGTGTTGGTGTTGTTATTTAAAGACTTTTTACAGCCAATTACCATTCTGGTGGCCTTACCTTTATCCCTCGGTGGTGCATTCGTGATGCTGCTTTTAGCAAAAAGTAGTTTCTCAATGCCAAGTTTGATTGGTCTGATTATGCTGATGGGGATTGCCAGTAAGAACTCGATTCTACTAGTCGATTACGCGATTATCGCAAGGAATGAAAAGCATTATTCACGATTCAATGCCCTACTCGATGCCTGCCATAAACGGGCACGTCCAATTATCATGACCACGCTAGCAATGGGTGCGGGGATGCTTCCAATTGCACTCGGGATTGGTACCGATCCGAGTTTCCGTGCACCAATGGCAATCTCAGTCATTGGTGGCTTGATTACCAGTACCTTCTTATCGTTATTGGTGATTCCTGTGGTATACACCTTTATCGATGATATTAATCGCAAGATCCATAGCTTTAGGAAGACACCACATCAACCTATTGAACCCACTCAATAAGCTTGCATAAAAAAGACGGTCATTTGACCGTCTTTTTATTTAATACATGATCAGTACCAGCATCAATAACAAAAAACTGAGTCCTGCTAAATAATATAAATGGCGCAGATGCCGATTTAACCACGACAGGTAAATACTTGAACCGATCAATTGAACAATAGCGAGATTCCAGATCAACACTAACCCCACCATCCAGAAACACAACAAAGTATTTTGAACAAAATTATATTGCGGATAAATCAAGATCACCAACACGCTATAGAACATCAAATTCTTCGGGTTCAACACACTGGAAAGCAATCCCGATAGAAACGCCTTCAGGTAAGCATTATTGTGCGGTTGATGAACACGTTTCTCATCAAGTTGATTGACCCTCTGTGCCGATTGAGCCAAACGGAAACATTGAATCGCCAAATATGCAAAATAAACAACACCCAACCACTTCATGAGGATGAATAATTCGGTATTCACCTGACCAATGATAAATAGACTCAAATAAATGCTGATCAATATGATGGCATTCCCAAGTGCGATGCCTGCACAGGTGAATCTTGCAGCCTTTTTCTGGCTCTGTATCAAGGTCTTTAAAATTAAAAAGAAATCTGCACCAGGTGTCAGTAATGCAATAAAATGCGTGATGGCGATGGTTAGAAAAAGCTCCATAGATGCTCTCCAAGTGAATCGGAGTCAGCTTAGAAAAGTGCGGTGCTTTGTTCTTGTATAAAATTGCGTGGGCTAAGATTTTTTATAATATTGATTGGGTGTTATGCCAGTATATTGCTTAAAAACACGATGAAAATGACTTTGATCGCTAAAATCGAGTTCATATGCCAATCTTGCTAAATCACGATCAGGTTCTCTTAAACGCTGCCGAGCTTGGTTGACCTTATAGTTCAACTGATAAGCATGTGGGGTTAATCCAAAGTAATGTTTAAATAATCGTATTAATGCATAACGACTCATGTTCATCTTTTCGGAAAGCTCTCGCAGAGACAGATTCTCAATATTGTCTTTAAGGCATTCCAATAAGTCTGGAAGATACTGCTGAAAATAATGAGAGGAATGTATCTTTTCCCAATGAAAACTCGGTATTAGAATCTCTGTTAAGGTTTGAATTAAATACTGTTCTTTTTCGAGTACTGAAATTTGCTCGTTAAATAGTAGCCGATTCAAAACTGTAAATGCGTCGTAGGCTTTTACATCATGAGCAATGGTTGGTCTTAACTGAGGGAGATATATTGTTTGTCTGTCAGTTTCTAAAGCAATATCTTGGTGCAGTTCTTCAATCAAGGTGATTAACCAAGCAGCATCCAAATGCATCATCTGGTAACTCCATGCCTGATCAGGTAAAGGATTACAAGAATGTTCTACGTGCGCAGGAATAACCACCAAAGCCCCTGCCTGAATGACTTGCTCTTGTGCAAAAGTACTTGAAAAGCGGCTCTGTCCAATATCAACAGCACCAATTGAAAAGGTCGGATGGCTGTGGGATTTATAGCAAATTCGACTTTGACATGCCCTACGCGTTTCAACATAAGGCATGTCTGGATCACTCCAGAATTCAACAGTTGAGTCCAAAAGAATTCAAACCTCAACCAAAAACTTTGCTCATTTATTTCTTCGCCAATGCTTTTTCGATATCAGCTTCCAAAGCCTCTGGCTTAGTTGTTGGCGCATAACGCTCTAAAACCTCACCATTACGCCCCACCAAGAACTTAGTAAAGTTCCATTTGATATTTCGGCTCCCCAAAAGACCTTTTGCCTCACGAGTCAAATAACGAAAAATCACATGTGCTTCAGGTCCTTTCACATCCACCTTGGCAAACATGGGAAAACTGACCCCATAATTACGCTGGCAATATGCGCCAATTTCCTTATTTGTCCCTGGATCTTGTCCTCCAAATTGATTGCATGGAAATCCTAAAACTTCTAAGCCTTGAGCATTATATTTTTCATAAAGTTTCTCAAGTCCCGCAAACTGCGGAGTAAAACCACACTTACTTGCAGTGTTTACAATCAGCATGACCTTGCCTTTATAATCAGCGAGCGCTTTTGTTTCTCCCTCTAACAATTCAGCTTCAAACTGATAAATGTTACTCATGGATACGTTTCCTCGTCGTTCTTTTCTTCTGTTTTAAGTTGTAATGATGCCGAATTCACACAATAACGCAGTCCTGTCGGCTGTGGACCATCCTCAAACACATGGCCCAAATGTGCATCGCAATCATGGCAGACAATTTCTGTTCTGACCATACCGTGTGATAAATCTTCATGTTCTTCGATTGCAACACTGTCAATAGGTCTAAAAAAGCTCGGCCAACCACAACCACTATCGTATTTTGTTTCTGAAGAAAACAATTCCGCACCGCAACAACGGCAAACATACGTACCATGTTGTTTATTGTTCCAATATTGTCCAGTAAATGCGGGTTCTGTGCCCTTTTGACGAGTTATGCGGTATTCTTCAGGTGATAATTCTCTTTGCCATTCCCGGTCTGTTTTATTCACTTTTCCCATAACCTGCACCTTTTATTCTGATGTTAGAACTATCTTAATGATCAGGTTTTATATTTACGCCATTCAAAAAAAAAACTCTAGTCTCAGATCGTATAATTTGGTGAAATTTAAGCAATAAAATCAACAAAAGCAAAAAGAAAGCAAATTAAATCCATATGGTAAGCAATTTTTAACAATATTATCTTTTGCGTAAGCAAATATGGTGTTATTCTAATTTCGCACGGTTGTATAGGACAAACAATGTCTCAGAAAAAAAGTGTGGTTTTCCAAAATCTATTACCAACCATCAGACAATATCAACAATCAGGTTTCACCCATGAAAAAATTGTTGAATTGCTGAGAGATCAACACGATCTAAATTTGGTAAGTGTTGAAACCTTTAAAAGTTATTTATACCGATATGCAAAAGTGAATCCAGCTATGTCAAAAAATACTGTTGTTCCCCAGTCTAATCAATCAAGCCGAGAAATTAAAAAATCATCTAAGCTTGAGCATGTTTGTTACGACATCCGTGGACCAGTATTACGCGCCGCCAATGAAATGGAGGAGCAAGGACATAAGATCATCAAGCTGAATATCGGCAACCCTGCACCTTTTGGTTTTGAAGCCCCTCAAGAAATTATTAACGATGTTGCATTAAACCTTCCAAATGCAATTGGCTATACCGACTCAAAAGGGATTTTCCCTGCACGTAAAGCCATCTGCCAGTATTACCAACAGAAAGGCATTTTTGATATGCATGTCAATGATGTGTATGTCGGTAATGGTGTTTCTGAACTGATCGTGATGGCGATGCAAGGTCTGCTTGATGACGGTGATGAAATGCTGGTACCTATGCCAGACTATCCATTATGGACAGCAGCAGTGAATCTTTCTGGTGGCACTGCAATTCACTATAAATGTGATTCTGAAAACTACTGGTATCCTGACATTGCGGATATGGAAAGTAAAATCACACCGAACACCCGTGGTATCGTGATTATCAATCCGAACAACCCTACGGGTTCTGTCTATCCACGTCATGTGTTAGAGCAAATTGTTGCGCTAGCGAAAAAACATGACCTGATTTTATTTGCTGATGAAATCTACGACAAAATCGTTTATGACGGCATTGAGCATGTAGCGGTTGCGGCTTTAGCTGGCGATCAACTGTGTATTTCATTCAATGGTTTATCAAAAGCATATCGTATCGCAGGTTATCGTGCAGGATGGATGGCAATCACGGGTAATAAAGCACGTGCTGCAGACTATATTGAAGGCTTAGATATGCTGGCTTCAATGCGCTTATGTGCCAACCACCAAGCGCAATATGCAATTCAAACAGCCTTAGGCGGTTATCAGTCGATTAATGACTTGATTCGACCAGGTGGTCGTTTATACGAACAACGTAATATTGCGTGGGAAATGCTGAATGAGATCCCAGGTGTGAGTTGTGTTAAACCTGATGGCGCAATGTATTGCTTCCCAAAACTCGACCCAACAATTTATCCAATTGAAGATGATGAAAAATTAATGTTGGATTTATTAAGAGCAGAGAAAGTTCTCTTGGTACAAGGCACAGGGTTTAATTGGCCAACACCAGATCACTTCCGTGTGGTGTTCTTACCTGCTGAAAATGAACTACGTGAAGCGATCAATCGCTTGAGTCGCTTCTTAGCCAAGATGCGTTAATAAAAAAAAGCCCCCATTAAATTTTGGGGGCTTTTTTTATTTAAGAATCAGAATCCTGTAACTCATCCCACTGCGCTTCATATTCTTTCGATTTTTTTAGGTTTTTAGTCAAACCATAACCACCTTTTTCATATAACCGAGCCAAATCCAGTAAGGCTTCGTCCTCACCTTGTGCCACTGCGAGCTCATAAAACTCTGCTGCTTTTTTATAATTCTTTGCAACACCTTTGGCCTCTTCATGGATATACGCAATATTAGAAGAACCCAAACCATTTCCTGCACCAGAAGCCAAACTAAATAAACGTAAAGCTTCTTTATAGTCTTGTTTTAATCCAGCCTTGCCTTCTAAATAAAAAATACCTAAGTTATTAATGGCAGAAGACTCTTCTTGTTTCGCAGCTAACTGATAATAATGCAGTGCTTTTTTGAGATCTTGTGGCACACCTTCCTCACCATCATTGTATAAATGACCGAGTTCAGCTTGCGCCATATCCAAACCAGCATCAGCTGACTTGGTCATCCACTCCACTCCTTTTTTGGTATTTACACTCACACCATCATCACCATAGAGATACAAATAACCTAAATAGTATTGCGCATAGAGCTGACCCTTTTGTGCCGCTTGGGTGTACCATTTCAAAGCAGTTGGATTATCTTCTTCTGTACCTTCGCCATAATCATACATATAGCCAACTGAAAAAATCGCATCTGCATTGCCTTTTGCTGCCGCTTTTTTAAACCATTCCAGTGCTTTACCAAAATCTTGATCAATCTCGTTTCCATAATAATAAGCATCACCTAAATTGTTCTGTGCCGTCGCATCCCCCGCTTTCGCTTGTTGTACGAGTTCTTGGCTAAAGGACACATCATCCGCATGACTGAAGGTAAATAAACTACTAGTCAATAATATTGAAAATACGATGTTTTTTAATTTCATTATTTCGCTCACATTGCTACATTTTTATTCGATTACATTCTAGCGGTAAAACACTTTGTGTAAATAGGTATTTATATCTACTGAAAAATCAAAAACTAATTTTTAATATTTTATAAAAATAACAAAGCAAACACACGGTTTGCCAAAATATTAAGCATGTCATTTTCGGTTTGCATGCTAAACTATGCGTTGCTTTAAAAAAGGATAGTCCTTCTATGCGGTTTGTTCATCTCGGTATCCACACAGAATTTTCGATCACGGAATCGATTGTTCGCATACCTGATTTGGTCAAGGCTGCCGTAACAAACGAAATGCCCGCACTGGCATTGACTGACTTATCCAATCTACATGCTGCAGTCAAATTTTATGAATCCTGTTTAAAAAAAGGGATTAAGCCTATTCTAGGCAGTGTCATTCGCTTAAATGATGCTGAACATCGTGCAACCTTATTGGCCATGAATAGTACAGGTTGGCGTAATCTGACTGAAATCGTGTCACGCGGTTTTATTGAAGGCCAGCAACTCAGTCTCCCTTGTGTACAAAAAGAATGGGTGCTTGAACAAGCTGAAGATCTAATTGTCTTACTGGGCCAACACAGTGATGTTGGTAAAATGCTCTGCTCTTCCAATCCACAAAAAGCAGAACCTTTATTAGAAGCATGGATTGAAAAGTTTGGAAATCGTGTCTATTTAGCTTTAACACGGACTGAACGTGTTGGTGAAGAAGATTTTATTCAACAAGCAGTTAAGCTCGCTGCCAAATATCAAATTGGTGTGGTCGCACATAATGATGTGCACTTTGTTAAACAAGATGATTTTGAAGCACATGAAGCTCGTGTTTGTATCGCCGACGGCTATGTTTTAGGTGATGATAAACGTCCTAAAAACTATAGTACTGAGCAGTATTTCAAAACTGGCGAGCAAATGTCTGAGCTATTCTCAGATATTCCAAGTGCGATTGAAAATACCTACCATATTGCAAGACGTTGTAATGTTGCATTGCAACTGGGTACTTATTTCTTACCTGACTTCCCGATTCCAGATGGCTATACCATCGACACCTATTTTGAACATTTGTCTCGTGAAGGTTTAGAGGAGCGTTTAAATCATCTTTATCCGATTGCTGAACGTGATGAGGATTGGGCTGAGATTCGGAAGCCTTATGATGAACGAATCAAATACGAAGTTGATATCATTCTTAAGATGGGATTTCCTGGCTACTTCCTGATCGTCATGGACTTTATTCAGTGGGCCAAAAATAATGGCGTCCCTGTAGGTCCTGGTCGTGGTTCGGGTGCTGGTTCATTGGTTGCCTACAGTTTAAAAATTACCGACCTTGATCCATTACGATATGATTTGCTATTTGAACGTTTCTTAAACCCAGAACGTGTTTCGATGCCCGATTTCGACGTCGATTTCTGTATTGCTGGCCGTGACCGTGTGATTGAATATGTGGCCCAAAACTATGGCCGCCAAGCAGTATCACAGATTGCGACCTTCGGTACCATGGCAGCAAAAGGTGCGATTCGAGATGTAGCACGTGTCCTTGGTAAGTCTTATGGTCTTGCTGACCGTATTTCAAAAATGATTCCAACAAAACCGCTGGGTGTCGATTTGGTCACAGCGATTGACATGGAGCCGCAGCTTAAAGATATCGTCACCAACCCATCCAACCCTGACAATGATGATGCTGCTGAAATCTGGGAAATGGCACTCAAACTTGAAGGTATTACCCGTAATACAGGTAAACATGCGGGTGGTGTCGTTATTGCGCCAGGTAAAATTACCGATTACTCCGCGGTACTGTGTGATTCAGATGGTACTAACCGTGTCGCACAATACGATAAAGATGACGTAGAAGCAGCAGGTCTGGTAAAGTTTGACTTCTTGGGTTTACGTAACCTGACCGTGATTGAAGATGCGGTTCAAAATATTAATAAAAGAATCAAGGCTGAAATACCACTTAATATTGCCGATGTCCCACTGGATGACAAAGATGCCTATCTGGTCTTTGCCAATGCAAATACCACAGCGGTATTCCAGTTTGAATCCGTCGGCATGAAAAAAATGCTGAAGGAAGCAAGACCAAGCAAATTTGAAGAAATTATTGCTTTCGTATCCTTATATCGACCAGGTCCTATGGATCTTATTCCTGACTTTATCCACCGTATGCATGGTGGTGAGTTTGAATATCTACATCCTTTATTGGAAGGTGTGTTAGAACCGACCTACGGGATTATGGTTTACCAAGAACAGGTAATGCAGGCTGCACAGTTCTGTGCAGGTTATACCCTTGGCGGCGCGGATTTACTTCGTCGAGCTATGGGTAAAAAGAAACCTGAAGAAATGGTGAAACAACGCCAAATCTTTATTGAAGGTGCATCGAAAAAAGATATTGATGAAGCAACTGCTAACCATATTTTCGACTATATGGAAAAATTCGCAGGTTATGGTTTTAACAAATCACATGCCGCTGCCTATGCCCTAGTTGCCTATCATACGGCTTGGTTAAAAGCACATTACCCTGCTGAGTTTATGGCGGCGGTTTTATCATCGGAAATGCAGAATACGGACAGTATCGTCTTCTTGATTGACGACTGCCGCAATAACAAGTTGGAAGTACTTCCACCTTCCGTGAATATGTCTTTATATCACTTCCATGCTAGCGATGAGCAAACCATTGTGTATGGTTTAGGTGCGATCAAAGGTGTAGGTGAACAGGCAATGCAATCGGTCATCGATTCACGAATTAATGAAGGTCCATATAAAGATCTATTTGATTTCTGTCATCGTATTGATCTGAAAAAAATCAATAAGCGTACCTTAGAAGCTTTGATTCGTGCAGGTGCGCTGGATTGTCTTGGTATTGAACGCTCAAGTTTAATGGCTCAATTACCTGAAGCAGTCCAAGCAGCTGATCAAGCTCGAAGTAATCGTGAAACAGGTATCATGGACTTGTTTGGTGAAGTTGAAGAAGTTCAGCGTAAACCAGCCAAACCCGTGAAACCTTGGTCAGATGAGGTTCGTCTTAAAGGCGAAAAAGACACACTGGGGCTCTACCTTACAGGTCACCCGATTGATGTCTATCGTCCTGAATTAAAATCATTCATTTCTGCCAAACTGAATGAACTCACTCCGACACGTCGCGGTGTGACTACTGTTTTTGCAGGTTTAGTGGTTGATATTGCCAACTTCCCAAACCGCATCATGATCACACTCGATGATGGTACAGCACGTGTTGAAATTAGCTGTAACCATGAGCGTTTCCAACGCTACAAAGATATTGTTCGTTTAGAACAGGTTGTGGTGATTGAGGGTGAAATTTACGAGCGTGAAGGCTTTGATCGCCCGATGGCACGACTAAGTAAAGCTTTTAATTTGAATGAAATTCGCCAAAAACGAGCGCAAAGCATTCAAATTCGCCTCCCTCAAGATTTGATGACCAAATCTTTGGCCAAGGATCTACAGGCGATCCTATTACCTTATTGTAATATCGATATGTGTCAGCATATTGGTCTGCAAATCCTGCTTGAACAAAGCTTCGCAACTGCTGAATTACATTTAGGTGCACAATGGAAAGTTGTGCCATTAGATGAATTACTTGGAAAATTACGCGATTATTTTGGCAAAGAAACCATTTTCATCGAATACCAAGTGAAATCGAAGGCTGCAAAAGCAGCTGAGGCACCTAAAGTTGCAACGGTAGCTCCTCCACCAGACAATATGTCAATGGATGAAGCACTGGATCTTTATCAAGCTGAAGTCTCTCAATACTCTTAATTTTGGATAATATATGAACCTGTTTGACTCAAACAACGTGTCCAAACATTTGGATCATGTGCGTATTGTTATGGTCAATACCACCCTACCAGCCAATATTGGTAGTGCTTTACGCGCAATGAAAACCATGGGTTTATCAAAACTTGTACTCGTCGCACCAAAGACCTATCCACATTCGGATATTGATGCACTGGCAGCAGGTGCGCAAGATTTAATTGAACAAATTGAAATTGTTGAAACTTTGGAACAAGCCATTCAAGATTGTCATATGGTGTTTGGGACCAGTGCACGTAGTCGCACGATTCCATGGCCATTGCTAGATGTTCGACCTGCTGCAAAAGAAGCATTAGATGCTGCAACCAAACAACAAAATATTGCAATTGTGTTTGGGCGTGAAGATCGTGGACTCACCAATGAAGAATTAGCCCTAGCCAATTATCACTTAACCATTCCAGTAAACCCTGAATATGGCGTACTCAATGTCGCGCAAGCGATTCAAGTGGTTTGCTATGAGTTAAGAATGGCTGCGCTTGAACAAAATACTCAGGTTCAAGACAAGTCAGATGACCACATGCAACTGAAGCAACAACAAAGCATGGAATGGGATGAACCATTGGTTACACAACAACAAATGGAACAGTTTTATCCTCATTTAGAAAAAATGTTGACTGAAATTGAGTTTTTAGATCCAAATAATCCCCGTTTACTCCCATTACGCTTGCGTCGTCTATTCGGAAGGATACAATTAGATCGTATGGAGTATCATTTATTACGTGGAATCTTTAGCCGCGTACAGGCATTAGCCCAAGGTTCATGGAAAAAGACCAATACGGAGGATCATAATCATGATTAAACAGCTAAAAGAAGATATCGAAGCTGTATTTGCGCGTGATCCTGCGGCCCGCAATACATTAGAAGTCCTGACCACCTATCCAGGTATCCATGCACTGATTATGCATCGCATGGCGCATGAGCTCTGGAAAAAAGAATATAAAGGTACCGCCCGCCTACTTTCTTCTTTTAGCCGCTTTGCCACTGGTATTGAAATTCATCCTGGCGCAAAAATCGGTAAGCGTTTTTTTATCGATCACGGCATGGGTGTAGTGATTGGTGAAACAGCTGAGATTGGTGATGATGTAACGCTTTATCATAGTGTCACCTTAGGTGGAACTACATGGAATAAAGGCAAACGTCATCCAACACTTGAAGATGGTGTGGTTGTTGGTGCTGGTGCAAAAATCTTGGGACCGTTTACAGTACATAAAGGTGCCAAAGTCGGCTCAAATGCAGTTGTAACCAAAGAAGTACCTGCTGGTGTAACTGCTGTTGGTAACCCTGCCCGTTATATTTTCAAAGACAAAAGTCAAATCGAACAAGATGAAGTCAATCGCCGTGACTACGCGGAAAGTATTGGTTTCGAACCTTATGCGACAACACAAGATCAGTCTGATCCTATTTTAGAAGGCATGCGCGTTTTACTCGATCGTATGCAAAAAAATGAAAAACGCATGAACGTACTTTGCCAACGTCTGTCTGAACTTGACCCGAGCTTCACCTCGCAAAGTTCAAAAACTCAACCATTGAGTAAAGAAGAACTTAAAATTATTGAAGAAGTTAGACGTGAGTGCGAAGCACAGAACAAAACTTCGGCAACCTAGTCAAATATATAAAAAATGTAACAAGCTTCTCATTGCAAGTTGGTTTTGCTTTTCCTAGACTGGTGAAACCAACGATCTACTTCTCATTTAACTAAAATTAATGGATGTAAAGCATGAATTTTAAGCCTTTGGCATTACTTGTACTTTCAACTTCTTTTTTGACGGCCTGTGGCGTTGCCCCTGTTAAAAAAGAGAAGGTTGCTGAACCCTTTGTGTTTAAGGAACCAGACCCAACTCCTCCATTCTATGCTTTAAATCCAACCAAGTATGATGCCCCACCAAGCTTTGAAGTTGCGATCAAAGATGCTGCGGCTCAGCCTGTCACGAAAATGGTCGTGTCATTACAAAATGATCCATCAAAATCAACAACATTGGATATCAACAAGCTCATTATCCCAACCATTGACAACAAACAACGCAACATGAAATATGCGGTTCTTGCTGGTGAGAATGAAATTGATGTCACTGAAATCGATGACTTTTTACAATTAGTTGAAGGTAAAGCACGTCACTATCCACCTCGTTTCCCAGAACGTCAAGAACGTAAGGGCTATGAAGTCAAGTTAAAAGAAACCACGCAGAAACTAGATGCTTTAGCCGAAAAGCCAAATGCTTCTTTAGATATCTTGACTCGTGCGTTTAAAGCAAGCGTGATGGCACGTAACTTAGACTTAGGTACATCTTATACTTCAAAGTCATTAACTTATGCGCAACGTATTCTCGCGATCAGCCCGAATGATCCTGAAACCAACTTCTGGTTCGGTTTTGGCTTATCAGAAGGTGGTGGTCAACGTGAGGCTATTCCATATTTAGACAAAGCAATGAAAGGTGGCGTCCAAGAAGCTTATCTTTCTGCTGCCAACAACTATTTATGGTTAGAGCAAAAGAAAAATGCGCTTCAAACCTTGAAAAACTATAAAATCAACTATCCTGACGAAGCAGAAGTGACTGATCGTTTGATCAAAGAAGTTGAAGCCGGAAAACGCTGGAATGTGTGGCAAGTTCTGAACTAATTGAGCTTGTAGAATCGCATTACAAAAATAGACTGCTGTGTGCAGTCTATTTTTTTATCTATGATTGAAAAAACATTCGATTTTCGTATTATAGCTACAATCTTCCAGCGAAATTGCTGACATACCATGCTAGCATTTACACCGAATAAGCGTCTATTTTTTATCTCTCTCCTAAGCACCGTCGTGATGAGTGGCTGCCAAGTTGTCAGTATCAAACAACAAGCTCTCAATGTGACGATTGCCAACGAACGTAACAGCATTCTTACGCAAAAAAAACTCAGTGAAGCCAGCCTCAATGTCTTGTCGATGTCGGGCAAAGAAGCCAAAGTGTGTATGCAAACACCAAATGAGTGCATTGCAGATCTACACAAAATTCCGCAAATCCAGGATGAGCAACTTTTATCTACAGCGAGCGAACTCTATCTCTCAAAAGCGCTGAGTCTGTCCGACGCGTCCGAATGTAAAATCAGTAAACTGACAAAACACAAACCTGAGGAAGAACAGAAAGCCATACAAAAGACCTATGAGCAATGCTTAGATCAAGAGCTTGAAGCTTTAGATAAAAGCATCCGTTATAGCTATGCATATTTGTTCAAAACGACACGACAACCGCAAGAACGCATTTTTGATAACCGTCAGGTCCAGATTCGAGACTTTTACAACCAAGCTTTAACCAAATTGGTGAATGTGCATAGTTTAAGAAATCCGTCTAAAACCATTAGCCCTACCATTCAAATTGGCAAAAGCACCTATACGATAGACATTCAATCCTATCAACGCTTACAAAATATGAAGCTGGAGAAATTTATTTCCAGCTATAACATGAACTTTTCGGGCTTACGAGCCATTAACCGCCGTGATGGTTTCGGTTCAGATTTCGTGGCCGTGTTTCCTTCAACGGATGCAGCCCATGGCGAAAATAAATATATTCTTGATCCATTAAGTTATAGCTATCCAAATGGAATTAACCCTAATATTCATAAAGCACGTTATTTAGCCGCAACCATTATTGCGCAACCCAAGAATGCAGCCGCAACCATTAATGATGTTTTAAATAATCCAAACTTTGAAGTAAAGGTTTATGACCCTTATAGCGTAGAGAAAGTCAGTATTGCAGGTAAAGAATATTCGCTTGCAGCCAATTTCTCTGCACCTTATGGACTCTGGTTAGCTGAGAATAATTTAGGTGCAGCGGCTTATTTAACTTTAATTGATCGTGATCAGCATCTGACCATGCCACATCTCTATATGCTGGAACCCTATAATCCGAACAAGAAAGTGATTGTATTGGTGCATGGTCTTGCCAGCAGCCCTGAGGCATGGATTGCGGTCACTAATGATATTATGGGTGATGCGGTACTACGTGAACACTATCAAGTTTGGCAAGTGTTTTATTCAACCAATATGCCGATTCTGGAAAGCCGTTTTCAAATTTATGCCTTATTAAAACAAGCCTTTGGCTCACTCAACAATAAAGATGCTGCAGCACAAGATGCAGTTTTAATTGGGCATAGTATGGGAGGCATTATCAGCCGACTCTTGGTGAGCAATGCTGATATTTCTAAACAGGCACTCACCATGATGAGTAGCCGTCAACAAACGCGTTTACGCAAGCATCCTGTGATTGGTGAACGGCTTAAAATGGAACCGATTACTAATTTTGATCGTGCCATTTTCTTGGCTGCTCCACATAAAGGAACTGACTTTGCTGATCGCTGGTTTACACTAGCAGCACGTAAAATCATCAAACTCCCTGCAACCTTCTTGACCACTTTGGCAGATACACTCACCAGTGATGATATGGATTTAAAAGAATTCGTTAAAACCCTGACCAATGATGTAATTCAAAATGGGCCAAGTGATCTCAGTAAAAAATCCAAATTTATGGAATTAACCGCCTCTATTCCGCCTGAAAATGGACTGGTTTTTCACTCGATTATGGGCAACATTACCAAGAGTGATGATCCAAATGTCATTACAGACGGGATTGTTCCTTATAAGAGTGCACATTTAGATGGTGCTGTTTCCGAGAAGATTTTCACGGGCGGCCATTCAATTCAAGAGACCCCAGAAGCAGTTCTAGAATTACGTCGTATCTTGCGTGAACACCTTGTCGATCACGGTTTATATAAACCGAAGAACTAAACACAATAAAAAAGCCCCAAATAATTGGGGCTTTTTTTAAGCGATTACTTACACACCAGAACGAATCATATAATCAAAGGCAGACAGTGATGCTTTCGCGCCTTCACCTGTGGCAATGATGATTTGCTTGTACGGTACTGTCGTACAGTCACCTGCGGCAAAGACACCTTTGACATTGGTTTCGTTGCGATCATTAATCACAATCTCGCCACGGTTGCTGAGTTCAACTGCGCTGTTCTTTAAGAAATCCGTGTTTGGCAATAAACCAATTTGTACGAAGATCCCTGCAAGTTCAACTGTGTGTTCAACATCAGTAGCGCGATCTTTGTATTTCAATGCCGTTACCTGAGCACCATCACCAACCACTTCAGTACTTAAGGCATTCATGATCACAGTGGTATTTGGTAAGCTGTTTAATTTGTCTTGCAGTACTTGGTCTGCACGAAGTTTGGTATCAAACTCAACCAAAGTCACATGCTCAACAATCCCTGCAAGGTCAATCGCTGCTTCAACACCTGAGTTACCTCCACCAATCACCGCAACACGTTTGCCTTTGAATAATGGACCATCACAGTGTGGGCAGTACGCTACACCACGAGTACGGTATTCAGCTTCGCCCGGTACATTCATTTCTCTCCAACGTGCACCTGTAGACAGGATGATGGTTTTCGATTCAAGTTTGGCACCATTCTCCAGTTCAACCTCAACCAGACCATTGGCCGTTTGATCTGCACCAGTGATCTTGCTGACACGTTGCAAGTTCATGATGTCGACACCGTATTCACGGACATGGGCTTCCATGTCTTGAGCGAACTGAGGACCTACGGTTTTTTGAACAGTGGTAAAGTTCTCAATGTCCATGGTATCCATCACCTGACCACCAAAGCGTTCAGCCACGATACCCGTTTTGATGCCTTTACGTGCCGCATAGATCGCCGCTGTACCTCCAGCAGGACCGCCACCAATCACCAACACATCAAATGCATCTTTGGCATTGATTGCGGCTGCATCTTTCTCAGCTGAATTGCTATCCAATTTCGCTAAGATTTCTTCCAAAGTCATACGACCTTGACCAATATGCTGATTGTCTTGGAACACCATTGGCACCGCCAAGATTTTGCGTTCTTCAACTTCGTCTTGGAAGAAAGCACCATCAATCATGGTTGCTGTAGTATTTGGATTGTTAATCGCAATCAAGTTTAAAGCTTGAACCACATCTGGACAGTTATGGCAGCTCAACGATACAAACACATCAAAGTTGGCAGTCAAGTTTAAGCCTTTGATCTGAGTGAGTACTTCATCAGAGACTTTAGGTGCATAACCCGATACTTGTAATAATGCCAAGATCAAAGAAGTAAACTCATGTCCCATCGGTAAGCCAGCAAAGAACACACGTGGTTGTTCACCTGCTTTGGCCACACCGAAACTAGGACGGCGAGCATTTGAACCGTCAAAACGCGCCGTTACTTGGTCAGAAAGTTCAGCAATTTCAGTCACGAGTTCTTTAATTTTTTCTGCTTTGTCGGAGTCATCTAAAGCGGCAACCAACTCGATTGGACTTTCTAAACGTTCTAAGTAAGCTTTTAATTGAGTTTTAATATTTTGATCTAACATGTATTTCTCCAAACGCTAAGACTTTTAAATCAGCTAAATTCATTCAATGAGGCTATAGTACGCAAAAGTAATGAATAGGTAAAACAGTATGTTTTTATGAGTTTGATCGGATAAACCGAACTTAAAATTAAGAGACATCCAATTTTTGACCAATCCGCACACGACGATTTTTCAAATGTTTGGCGAGCACATATAAAATTGTGCTTAAAGCAACAGCCAATACAATCAAGCCCCATAAAATGACATTCACAATCTGAGAAATACGTTCGGCTTGCTGTGCGCGCAGGTCTAAGGGCTGCGTGATTGAGGTAATACTCTTACCGTATAGTTGCTGCTGCATGACCCACAGCTGTTCAGGTTTAAAGTCATATGCTTTAAATTGAGTTGGATTGGTTTTCTCTGCACTAATTAATTGATTCACATAGACATTAGCGGTCTTTCGATCGACAGGTTGATGCAATAAGGCCACTTGCGCCAAGACATAAGCTTTTTCAGTCGAAGAAATATTGGCCTGCTGTAAATCTTGAGCAATCTGACTTTCAACAATATTGTTTTGATAGCTCATCCATTGTTGATAAGCCTGCTTAGTTTCATCTTTCCAGTCATACTGGATGTAGGTCAGACCTGACCAAAGCAAAATAAAAGAAATCACCCACGCCAGAATACGCTGTGTCCATGCTTGAAAACGTTGCTGAAAAAATTTAAATTTCTTGGCCCAACTAAGCAGTAAAAAAGCGCCAATAAATGAGACAAAAAGTTTGAGAAACAGCCAGCCGAACCATGATAATAAATTAAAAAGATAATCGACGGGTTGCTTAAAAGGAACAAGATCCTGTACATGATAAGGTAAATCTAAAGCCTGCACATGTACAGAAAGATCAAAGAAACGATAGATAAATTCTTTTTGCAAAAACAGACCAGCGATTGTAACAACAACGAATGTACTGGTCAGAAAAAACCAGATCATTAAATTGCGTTGACGTTTTTTTAAAACATCTAAACGCTGGTCAATCGGTTGTACACTAAAATCTTCTATGGGTGACAATGATCTTTCCTTCAAAAATTAGCAATATCAAGATTTAGGTGGTTGGCTATTTTCAAGCACCAGATGATTCAAATTTTCTTGCAAAGCACGCAAACGGGTTGTCGCTTCGGCACGCTTTTGCATCCCTTCTTTCTGAATCTGAATCACATCATTTACTGTTTTAATGAGGGTGTTTTGTACATGTTCAAGGGTTTCAACATCGATCACGGAACGCTGATTGGCTTTAGCCGTATCAACTGAGTTTTGATGCAATAACTCAGCATTACGACGTAATAATTCATTGGTAGTATCATCAATGGCCTTGGCAAGTTGGACGCTATTCTTTTGCTCTTGCAACGAAATTGCCAAACTAATTTGATTTTTCCAAGCTGGTAATGTGATGTTTTTAATCGCGTAAAATTTGTCTACCAACATCAAGTTATTCGACTGGATAATCCGAATCATCGGCAAAGTCTGCATCGCAGACTGCTGTAAAACATGAAGATCACTGACTCGTTTTTCAAGATTATTTGCCACATGATTGAGATCATAAATCTGCTGAGTGGTCTGTTGATCTTGTTCCTGACTTGTCAGAATCGTGATTTGCTGTTGAATATCCTGCTGCTTCAACTGACCCGCTGCAATATAAACACCTAGTTGCTTATATTCATCTTGAACCGCATCAAACATTTTATCCAATGTCCCAACACGTGCTTTCAAACCTGATTGTGAGCTTTCAATTTCTTTGACCAATACATCAATCTGCTCTTTGGTGGTATTAAAATGCTGATCAAAATTTTGTTTAGCATTCTTGAACTTACTCAATAAGCCACCAAAAAAACCTGAACTTTTAGATTTATTTAAAATACTTGAAGTATTTAACTGCTGAGCGACTTGCACCACTTCATTGAGTTTTTGTCCAGTTGCATCAAGGTCTTTGTTCTGTACCAGATTCAACAACTCATCGGTATAGGTTGAGGTTTTATTGGCAATATTTTTGCCATATTCTGCAACAGCAGTGGTACTGATATCGGCCAGTTCTTTATGCGCATCCATCACTTCAGCAAAATCTTGAGGTTGTAGGCCTAAGTCTTTTAAGTTCAACTGCTCAAAACGCTGCTCTGGCTTAATTTCAAGCTCATGAGATACCTTACTCAGTTCTGAATCTGACATCATATTTCCCTCTTATTTCTGTAATGATTTTTTCAAATTTTGGATTAAATCTTCGCGGCTTTTATCCAACTGTTCAATCGTCGCAGTCGAATTGGATTCCCGACTTTGCTTTAAATGATATTGCCATGCTGGAATTAAAACCTGTTGTGCCTCTTTAAAACGATCAAGCAAGCTAAAAGATAAATGCTGTGAAAGCTGCATCTGTTTGATTGCAATATCATTACTGGTCTGTAATGTTTGTAAAGTATTTACCTTTTTAGATAAGCGCTCCACAAAATGATCCAGCACTTGCTGCTTACTAAACTGAGGATACTCAATCAAGAATTGATCGGCTGCCTGAATATAAGCAGCCATCTGCTCTCTTAAACCCAATACCTGCTGTAAACGCGATTGTGATTTTTGGATTTCAATCTGCAAACGTTGACTCAAATAATTCGCTTCATTAATCAAACGATCTAAATCTTTAACATATTTCACTTGCCCAGCATCATATTCAATATCAATGCCCAACCATTTTTGCAGTGCATTAAAACGGCGTGTGCCTAAAAACTTTTTGGATAAAGACAACTGCTGAATAATCTGAGTGATCACTTCGCTAAGCTGCTGATTTAACTTAGGATCGACACCATTCAGCAAGACGCTTTGAGCTTGAACCAAATGATCTGCATAATGACTTAAACGATGCGGATCGTTCAATAAAGGTAATAAATCATTACGCTTGATCGCTAAAATATGTTCTTGATTTGATTCAATTTGCGATAAAGGTGTTAAGTCGAGCGGTAGCGTCATATCAATAGAAAATCGTGAGTACAAATAAATTTGAACAGCTTAGTTGTAGCATGTTCTTTGACTTTCTCATATCTAAATGTTGTTATGTTTTTTAAAATATAGTGTCGCCTTACTGACTAAAAACCCTCTAAATTACAATCAATAAAGAGGGTTCATCAATCAAATCATGTGTTACTCATCATTGAGCGCACATTCAAAGTTATTTGGATTTTGTTTGCAGCGAACTTTTTTCAAGAAGTTCATCATTTTTGGATCATAAATTCCTGCTTTAGTGAGTGAGATACGTGCTTCACGCATCATCTTCATATAGTTGACTTGTTCTTCAGGTGGGATAATCATCCAGTATTTGGTTGGAATTTCTTTTTCGTATTTTGAAATAATATTAAACGTTCGACCGAGTTGCCCCGCCACCCATTCACGCGATTTCTGCCCAAACCCGTCAGGAAATTTATCCTTTCGAATAATGAAATTTGCCGAAATTTGCGTCAGTGGAAATTTGACAATTCCGCCTTTATCACCGAGTCCCTTATAAAGCTCAAAAGGCTTATAAGCAACAATTGGCGCGGGAACAATATCAATTTGATGATTATTAAATTTTGCCCCTGCATTGGTCACATCGACTGAAACAGCTTGTGCACCTATTTGTGCAACCAATTTCGGTTGAGCTTCATCATAAGCAAATACACCAACTTTCTTACCTGCGGCCTTAGCCAAAGTATTTATATTACGATCAGCAACAAACAAATACGCAGGTCCAATCGTTCCAAGACCCGCAATTTCATAAGGGCCATTGATCATACTTTTTGCCGCTTGAGGCTTAGAGAGCAATTGATAAGCAAGAATTGCCGTTTTCAAATCAGTTAAAGCGCCAACTGCATCAAGTGAACCGACATATTTATTGAATTGTCGACCACGTAATCCACTGATAATTGCACCATCACATTGCCCTACTTTTAAATCTTCAGCTGCAACACGCTCATCGACATAGGCACGCAAATCAATCTCTGCGCCCCACTTTTTTGCTTCTAATGCATAATCTTTTGCCAGTGCAAATGCATCACCCGATTTACCAACTGGATCAAATACACAAACTGTTTGCTTCGCCTGCGTTGTTACAGCGAATCCGAATAATGCCAAAGCAATAAAACCGTTTTTAATTATCATCTCGTTCTTCCCAGATAAGATTTCTTTTATTTCTTTATCTCAACCTATTTGTGGATACTATCCTATGACGAGATTTTTATTTTTAACGGATTTACAGCCAATCATTCAGTTGCGCGAGTATTTTGAACGTTTCATCCGCCTAAGGTCGATGGTGAACTTTGTGGTAGTGCATAAGTTCCAATTACATGCGCAACTGGTTCTTCATCATCCAGAGAATATAGCCAAACTTCACCTGTGACCAAAGTTTTCCCGACTTTAATCAACTTACACACAGCCCGAATATCCCGATTACCATTGGGTTTACGAAAAAAATTAATGGTCATATTGGTGGTGACTGCCATTGCAACCAGCCCCAGATGCCCCAAGATGGCAATATAGAGTACATAGTCTGCAATCAACATCAGCGTTGGGCCAGAAACAGTTTGTCCTGGACGCAGGTCTCCTGCATCGACACGATAAAGTAGCTGTGCCCCCTTAGGAGGAATCTCCTCAATGGTACTTTTTTGTAACGCCTGCGGAAATTCTTGTGCTAAAAATCCAATAATTTCTTGTTTATCCATTGCCATACTCTTTTCCACCATTCCTGTTGTGTGAGCCCCGATTTAAAACAGAGCCCTAAAAAATCCAATATTTAATCCGCTTTAGCTGAAAGCTCATTCAGCACTTGCCAATAGCTTGGTGGTTCGGCAACATGACCGCGTTGTCTTAACATCTGGTGCATTTTTGGCAATTTAAAATAAGGTACAGCTGCCATCAAATGATGTTCTTTATGATAGTTGACATTGATTGGTGCAACCAAAGCACGAGCAATATAGCCTGCCTTAGTTGTACGCGTATTGGTTAAAGCACTATGACTGGTTTCCATTCCTGCATGCTCTGCCATTGAACGGACTCTGAGGAATAAAGGAAATGGGGTCAAATACGCCACAACCCATAATGCATAAAGTTTAGGATGCCCCGCTGCCCACAACGCTGAAAATAGAGCAGCGTTAGTTGCAATTGCACCACCACTATTTTTTAGGAATGCTTTAGGATAATCGCTCCAGTGTTTGCCTTCCTGAGAAATCCAGCGGCGGTCGTTTGATACCGTCCACTCCATTTTTTCAATATCCATCAACACTCGGCCGACCGCAAACTTAAACCCCGTCACGCCAGACAAATCACGCATAAATTTACGCATTAAGGATTTTTTCGTGGTTGGAAAACCTGTAACTAAGGATAAATCAGGATCATCGACCGTAGAGGTTTTACTATGATGACGCATATGATGGGCACGATATTTATGTAGATCATTCCAAATCGGACGCGCGCATAACCAATCCGTCAAGGTATCATTCAACCATTTGGTTTTAAATAAACTTTGATGGGAAGCGTCATGCATGATGATCGCGAGTGCCAACTGACGGCCAGCCAAAATGACCAAGGCTGCAACACACATGAGTAATTTACCCCAAGCAGGTAAATACTCCCAAGAGCTAGCTACAGCCGCAAAAGTTCCACCAATCACAGCCCATGTCGAAAACACAGCCCAACTGCCGTGCGCATCAGACTTGGCTGTTAACTCAGTAATTTCCTCTCGCGAGAATAAATCACTAATCGCTACACGTGTATTCATATCCCTATCCTGCATTTGTTTTATTTTTAAAACTACACAATTTATATTTTTATTCTAAATTAAGTAATATTTCTGTCAATAAATTAAAATTAAATTTTATGTAATATTTGTAATGAATATTTACTCAAGACTACTTTCATAAAACTTCTGCCATACGTTCAATCCTGTCTGATCCAACTGTTGTACGCTCTGCGCAAATTGCTCGCGAAGTTGCACATCAACAAAACCTTCTGGCAATAATGGATCATTCATCAATAAGGAAATGGTTTGTCGACCCAATAATAAAGACTCTCGCGCTGCGTCTTCCAAATTAAGCTGGTCGACAGTCGACAGCCATTTTTGAATCATTTGGCTATATTTTTCATAGTTAAGATTTAAGGTTTGAGTGGGCCAAAGTGCGGGGATGAGCGCCAAAGTATGTGCATCAAAATGGCCAATTTGACAGATCTTGGCACTATTTTCTAAGCCTGAAGCTTTTAACTCTGAAATAAGCTGGTCAAATGTAATGACCAAATTATCAGGACGTATATAAATGCCCTGCTCTAATTCTTTAAAGCCAAAATGCTTTAATGCTCTTTCACGACGATTTAATGCAGTACGATCAACCCGCCCAAGTTCACCTGTAAAAACAGCTAAATAGTGATGTGCCCATACTTTGGTTTGTTTAATACCATGCTTACGATTCAGCATGACATTTGCCCATTCGTGCGATTGAACTGTAAATTGATAGACGCCACGTTCAATGGCTTCAATCACACCATCACTGGATAACCGTGTCACAGCAACCCGAATACTATTTTCACTGATTTCAAAAAGCCGCGCTGCAATAATGATTTGTTTAATTGAAATCGCTCGACCTTGAAGTCCTAACAGCAAATCAATAATTAAGTCTCGAGCATTCATTTTCACTATTGTCATCGTGCTATCGAACCAGATCTGAAGGATTTAAAATAAAGAAAAGAAATTTTAACTGAGAATCTCCCTTTTCGCAGTTGCCAAAAGGGAGATGTTTTTATTTTTATAAAAAGACAAATAACAGAATAATACCAAGCACAATACGGTACCAAGCAAATACTCGTAAGGTATGGCGTTCCACAAATTTCACCAAGGCACTGACCACCAATAGTGCAGAAATAAATGCTGCGACAAAGCCAACAGCAATATTCAGCATATTGTCTTGCGTTAAGACATCCGCATTACGGGCCAAATCAAATACCGCCGCACCCAACATGGTTGGCATCGCCAAGAAGAACGAAAACTCGGTTGCTGCCTTACGAGACAATCCAGAGAACATACCACCAACGATGGTCGCACCTGAACGTGAAGTCCCTGGAATCATCGCAACACATTGCGCACACCCCACCAAGAATGCTTGTTTATAAGTGATCTTGGTCGCATCCGTTGTTTTATGATCAAAATTCTTTGATTCAACCCAGAAGATAATCAGACCACCCACAATTAAAGCAACAGCAACCACCAGCGGGCTAAACAAGACACTCTTAATGAAATCGACCGCAAAAATACCAATCACGACTGCTGGAATGAAAGCGAGTAAGACACTAAAGGCAAAGTGACGTGCTTCAGCATCTCCACTAAAGAAGCCTTTGACCAAGTCAAAAATCTTTTGACGATACAACCAGCACACAGCCAAAATCGCACCAAGCTGAATAACAACTTCAAAAACACGACCATCATCTGAATGAAAGTCGATCATATGACCAAATAAAATCAAATGACCTGTGCTTGAAATGGGCAAGAATTCGGTAAGACCCTCAATAAAACCTAAAAACAAGGCTTTTAAAATTTCAATATGTTCCATAACTTACTCAAAAGAACGTAATAGCAGAATAAAAATAAACGGCAAGCTTAACCTGAAATGTCATCATTTTATGTGATTGTCACGTAACCTTTTAGCAAAAAATATTCAGACAAATGCCTGAATTTCTGTTAAATAATCATTAAACTATTTTTCTTCTGCATCTGTTCGACCACTTCATGTGTATCAAAGCCTAAACGCCAATACAAAAGCCCTAAAACATCTAATTCATCTTGGGTAATAATCCGATCATTCCACAAACATCTTTCTGCAATCGACAAAATATTAAGGCGATCGCGTAATAACAAACCAGAGACATCATTCAAAATTTCCGCCAAGTCCAAAGGCTCATCTGAAATATCTGCATAAATTTGCATTTCATCTTCAGTTAAAAGCATCTGCAAGATACGTTCACGAACTTCGAGCTGGTTCGGACTATTAATTTGCTGTACATGCAGTAAGGCATCGATCAAATGTACAATCTGAGATTTGACATCTTCAAAAGCCGCAGGCAAATGTGCAGGCATTAAATTGAGTTCATGTTTCACCCGTTCCAACAACAATGCATCAAGCAAACCGACTTCACCATCTTCTTGAATGATACACGCCAACTTGGTTAAGAATTGGCGTGCAATACTGGTCGGCATATGCCCAATATTTTTGCAGGCATCATGGAAAATCTGCACATGAATACGACCATCCAAATTCAATAAAGCATCGACAATCGCATGGCTGACCGGTGCTTCTTGCGGAATAAATTCGCGATACTGACGAATCATCAAAATCGCAACCATGACCTCACGAGAACCCGTCGCTGTTTGCATTGCCCGTTGAATTAACTCAGGGCGTTTCTTATTCTTTCGAACTTCTGGATTAAGTGGTTTGATTGCATCATTCAGTGCAAAACTAATCGGTGATAAACGCAATAAAGGTAATGGCTGTGGCGAACTCCATGGCATGGTGAGCTCGGCACTTTCCTCTTCTAACGAGCGAAAGAGGCTAAATAACGGGCGATTACGAAGCTTGCGTAGATTTTCTAATTGCAGATCTTGCAACAAAGTTGGATTTAATTCGTAAATTCGTTCTTTAATACTGGGATGAATATTCATCCAGCTCTGCGGACTCAGCGAGTTAGCAAAGCACATATGCGAAATCGACTCAGAATAAGCACTATGGATCTGCGATCCTGAGTGATGCACATAAATCCGTAACAAGGTTTGCACATTGGCATTATTGTTCATCAAGCGCATGGTCTTGAGATCATTACGGAAGGTACGGCCACTTAAAGTCAAATATTTAATACAACGTGTAATTAAAATACCCAAACTACCGATTAACCAAATTACCCCACCAATCGCAACAAAGATGGTTTCAAATTTATTTCGATAAGTCGTTGCATAGGGATTATAACCCGCCTGAGCAAGCTTACTGCCCCACTGGCTAAAAGTAGTTAAACCACTATATAAAATTTTTAGCTTAGTATTTTCAACAGCTTCACCCGATAAAATCTGATTAAATTCATAACTGAGTAAGCCATAAAGTTCAAGTTCATCCAGGTTTTGTAATGCACCCCAAGTCAAAATAATCACAATATCCTGTGATCTAAACCCTGCAGTTAAAGCATTCACCCCAACTTCATCAGGGAGTACATAAACCGCGGGCGTATCAATATCAAAACTTTTAGCGACCTGTTCTACAACTTTTAAGGCAGTACTTTCTTCTGGCGTACTTTCATCGAAAACTAAGCGACGTGCTTTTAGCTGCTTTGCCAGCGAGTGACCGCCCTCACGTAATACATATAGCTCCGCCCCTACAGACCAAAACAAGACGAAAATAAGGACTACAATGAAATAAGGACTAAGTACATGCCACCAAATCGGTTGGGTATAATCAAAGAAATGAACGACCAAACCCAAAATTAAATTGAGAATAAAGACCGTTAATAACATTGCGATAAGACAGAAACTAACTGACCATGCAATATTTTTATTTTCAATTAAATAATGGCTCATTTCTTTCAATGTAAGTTTTCCTGATTACATTGTTTCAGTTAGGGTTTCCGTACCCACTATCATAAAATAAAAAAGCGGGAAATTCCCGCTTTTCTATAGATTAAGATGAGATTACTCTTCTTTGATCCCAGTTAAGTCAACTGATGCGGCATCGATATTCACATCGATATAACCATCTGATTTACTTTTCGCAGCATCACTACGTTTTTGCTCAAGTGCATCCAGATATGCCTTATCAATACCACCCGCGACATAGACACCATCAAACACCGAACAATCAAATTCAGTTAAATCTGGTACTTTGCTGGTACGAACTGCATTTTTCAAATCCTCCAAATCTTGGAAAATTAAACGATCTGCACCAATGTTTTCACGGATTTCTTCTACTGTACGACCTGACGCAATCAACTCCGCCTTGGCTGGCATATCAATACCATACACATTTGGATATTTCACCATTGGTGCGGCAGAAGCAAAGAAGACTTTCTTCGCACCTGAGTCACGCGCCATCTGAATGATTTCATTACAGGTGGTACCACGAACAATCGAGTCATCGACCAACAGTACATTCTTGTCTTTAAACTCAAGTTCTACAGGGTTCAATTTTTGACGAACTGATTTTTTACGTTGCTGCTGACCCGGCATAATGAAGGTACGTCCGATATAGCGGTTTTTCATAAAACCTTCACGGAATTTCACACCTAAAATATTTGCCAGCTCTAATGCAGAGGTACGACTGGTATCTGGAATTGGAATCACAACATCAATATCATGCTGCTCACCCCATTCTTTCAAGATTTTATACGCCAGTTTTTCACCCATTTTTAAACGGGCTTTATAGACTGAAATCCCATCAATAATGGCATCTGGACGAGCAAAATACACATATTCAAAAATACACGGACGATATTCAGGATTTGCAGCGCATTGTTTGGTAAACAACTGTCCTTCTGAATCGATAAAGATCGCTTCGCCTGGTGCGATATCACGTTCAACTTTAAAACCAAGTGCAGTAATCGCAACAGATTCAGATGCGATAATGTATTCAACACCTTGTTCAGTTTCACGAGAACCATAAATCAAAGGACGAATCCCGTTTGGATCACGGAAACCGACCAAGCCATGACCAGTGATCATCGCTACAACACCATAAGCCCCTTTACAACGCTCATGTACGCGAGATACGGTGTGGAAAATATCATCTGGGCTTGGATTTAAAGTTCTGATCTTTTGTAGCTCATGTGCAAAAACATTGAGTAAAACTTCAGAATCCGAATCAGTATTCATATGACGTAAATCTGTTTTGAACAGATCATCATGAATTTCTGCAGCGTTGGTCAAGTTCCCATTATGAGCAAGCGTAATGCCATAAGGTGAGTTCACATAAAATGGTTGTGCTTCAGCACTGCTTGATGAACCAGCAGTTGGGTAACGAACATGTCCGATCCCGTAGTTACCAAGCAATGCACGCATATGACGCGTATGGAATACATCACGTACCATACCGTTATCTTTGCGGAGGAATAAACGCCCTTGATGGCAGGTTACGATCCCTGCAGCATCTTGTCCTCGATGTTGCAGCATCGTTAAGGCATCAAATAACATTTGGTTCACTGGTGATTTACCGGCTATCCCAACAACTCCACACATAGCAACCTCGCGACAAGCTAGCGATTAATAAAAAGGATTTTTCGTCGAATGATCAGAACGCTCATCAACTGAAGCACGTTCTGACTGGTCCATTTCAGTCGAAGGGCGATGTAACAACGCGCCTTCCGATGTCATTTGATTTAAAGCTTGATTTGCTGCATCTTTGGACAATTCAGTTGCCAAAGGTGCATAAGGTAATAGAATTTGTACAAATTTAGACTGTTTCCAGTGCGGTGAACTCTCAACCCAAGGTCCTAAACCCTGCATTGCGATCAATACAATCAGTAATCCTTTGAGAGAACCAAATGCTCCACCTGCTAAACGATTTAATGGGCCCAATTTCAGACTTTTCAAGAGCCCATTCAGTAATGCGGACACAATCCATGTACACACCACAATGATCAACACAATAAAGGCAAATGCTGCGATTTTTTGCACAACAGGGTCTTGGCTTAGACTGCTCATTGCAGGTGCCAAAACCACAGCGTATTTTGCCCCAATGATCAATGCGAATATCCATCCGATCAAGTTCGCAAAGGCTTTGATAAATCCTTGACGCAAACCGTTCAGCCCTCCAATGAGCAAAATGACCAGAATGATGATATCAAGTGTGTTCATTTCACACAGTCATCGCATTAATACAATCTTTCACAAGTGTTGGGCCGGTATAAATCAACCCGCTATAAACCTGTACCAAGCTCGCTCCAGCTTGCTGTTTGGCAACCGCTTGTTCACCAGACAAAATACCACCGACACCAATCAATGGAATTTGACCCGCCAATACTTTGGCAAATTGAGCTAAACATTCGGTACTCTTTTCAAATACGGGTGCACCTGACAAACCACCTGCCTCGTTTCCATTTGGCAAGTTTTCAACACCTTCACGCCCTAGCGTGGTATTGGTTACGATTAGTCCATCAATTTTAAATTGCAATAATTGTGCTGCAATGAATTGAATATCTTCTGAAGTTAAATCTGGTGCCACTTTAAGAACGAGAGGAACATAATGATTATATTGATTTGCCAGTTCGAGTTGGCGATCTTTTAAAGTTTGTAACAACTCAGTGAGCGCATCACCACTTTGCAAACTACGTAAATTTTTTGTATTTGGCGATGAAATATTAACCGTAATATAAGAAGCGTAATTATAAACTTTTTCTAGGCAAATCAAATAGTCAGATACTGCATCTTCAACAGGTGTGTCCGCATTTTTACCGATATTGATCCCTAAAACACCTTTAAATTTTGACGCTTTTACATTTTCAATCAGTTTATCCACGCCATCATTATTAAAACCCATGCGGTTAATAATGGCTTTTGCTTGAGGGATACGAAATAAACGTGGTTGAGGATTACCTGCTTGTGGACGTGGAGTAATGGTTCCAATCTCGATAAAACCAAAACCTAATGCAGCTAAAGCATCAATATGCGCACCATTTTTATCTAAACCGGCCGCAAGACCAACAGGATTTGGAAATTCAATTCCCATACAGGTCACAGGTTTTGCCGCAACTTTCTGATGCATAAAGCCAATTTTATGGGCTTTATCGAGCATAGAGAGAGTCAGTTCATGTGCACGCTCTGGTGCTAAAGTAAACAACAAAGGGCGAGCCAATGAATATAACATACCAATCACAGTCTACTGATTTTCAAGTAGGCACATTATAGGCATAGGCGTATCAAAACGCCATGCCTGACATAGGGTTTTTAATTGCTTACTGTACTGTTGCAGTTAATTTAATCTGATTATTGTTAGAGACCATATCCATTTTTTGGATACTGATACCCATTTGAGACAACTGCATCAAAAAGTTAGCCAACACAGCATAATTCTGGTGTTCTGCAACAAGCTGAATCTGCTCACCATTTTGCTGTGAAGAAACAGCCAAACCTTGTTGTTGGGCCGTTCGTTGTATTTTATCTGCTGCAGTCAATCCCACATCATTTGCAGGCTTCATTGTCGCCGCATTACTCTGCATCCACACGGTTAGATCTTTTAATTCATTTAACCGTTTTTGTTGTTGGTCTGCCAATGCATGCGTTTTCCACAAAGCAAAACCAATCACGGTCACAATGACAAAAATGGTGGTAAAAATCACCATTACCCGTTCACGAACAGATAAGCCTTGTAGATATTCATTTAATGCTTCAATTTTCTGATCAAAGCTATTTTGTAATCGTGTTAATGCTTTCATTATTTTACTTTTACCACCCCAATTGCGCCAACCGTATCCGCCTGAACATTGCCTAATTCAGCTTGGAAACCTTGTTGGTTTAATTGTTGAGTTAATCCTTGTAAATCATCCGCAGATTTTGCTTTGAGTGACATAGCCAATACTGAAGCATCATAACTGACTTGCTGAGCAACAATCTGTTTTTGCATCAAGATTGGTCCAACACGGCTTAACAGCGAAAGTGCTTGCGTATCGCCAAGTTGGCTCATACGTAATTGGCTTTCAAACTGGCTTTTAATATTTTGTTCTGTGACACGACTATTTTCACCAAACCAAGATTTATACTGCTCAATCGCTTGGCTTGCGGTTTGATCCGCAACTTTTTTCAGTTTTGACCAACGTAAAGCATCATAACCCAATTGCACCACAATCACAGCCAAGAGGACTGCGGCTGCAGCTTTCCAATAACCAGACCAATGCACTTCTGCATTTTTTGATTTAGGTAGAACATTAAATGGATGCTGTTTAGGCCTTAACAATTGTTCAAATTGATAACTGAATTCGGTCCGCTGATCTTTACTCGATGCAGTCGCGAGGCTATCAAGTTGACTGGTATTCAGGTTGGCAAATTTATACTGTGTTTCTGCAGCCTGAAACTCTAGGAACAAACCTAAATCATCAACAGAGTTACCTGTCCATGCATTTTCTCTCACCAATAAGTGATCGTACAGGTTGAGCAACACCACTTGATTCGGTTCTGGTTCTGGTAAAATCAAAAAGTCTGGTAAAAATGCTGCTATCTGGATCGGCAAAAGACTCAGTGCATGTTGCCACGTTTCAATCGTAGATTGTGCAACACCCAAGATATTGAGTTGATCATTATGAAAATGATGTACAACCTTCATATGGTCAATCGGTAAGGTGACAAACTCTTCCAAGAGATATTTGATGCCCTCTTGCCCCAATTGTTTGTAATGCGCCTTGGTCATTGATTGTTGTAATAATTGCGCATTTCGGCTTGGAAAATAAACCACAGCCTCTTTTCCATGATGCTCTTGCAAGTCCTGAATCAACTGTTCAAGACTTTGTGCCTGCAACCAATTTTCCCCTGCCGACCAATACCATGTTCCATTGGTTTCGGGCATCCATATATACAGCATCGGTGTTCAGTACCCTTATCCTATTGCGGATATATAAAAATTATAATGTTGGTGTAAAACGATTCTTTTGTGTCGACAAACCATTCGCGATCACAGCTTGATCATAAATACGTGCTTCGGCCAATGCAAATGGATTAAAGCCTTCGTGTGTCAATTGTTCTTCAATATGTGCCACAACATTCATATGACACACCACTGCAATCGACTCATACGGTAATTTGGATAACCATTCAATCGCATCCTTGGCATCATCATCTGGCTTAATCTTATCGCAAATTAACACAGGAATGCCGTGAAAATGTGCCTTGATATGCGCCAAAGTTTCTTGAGCACGTAACAGTGGACTCACCACAAAAATCTCAGGTTGAATCACATCTTTTAAGAAATGTCCTGTTTGCTCAGCTTGTTGATGTCCACGTGGTGTAAGTGGACGCTGTATATCATTTCCATTGATGGCTGGAGATGCTTCACCGTGACGAACTAAAGTTAACTGCATAAAACGACCTTATTTTTTATAGCTGCATCATAACGCGAATAGATGACAGTTTTAATTAGGTCTGTTGATATTTCAAGCATGCATGAAATATCAACAGACCCCTAGACTTCATGATGAGGTAAAACAAATTCCACATCACTGCGATGACCATTTTTCATCAAAGACAACGCAATGGTCATTGGTGGCGCACCTTCAAAAATCACATCATACAGCGCATTGGTAATTGGCATATATACATCCAGCTCTTCCGCTTTAGTTCGCACTTGGACGATTGTATTAATCCCTTCCGCAGTTTGACCGAGCTCCTTAGTCGCTTGATCCAGTGTTTTCCCAGAACCTAATGCAAAACCAATTTGATAGTTACGACTTAATGGACTGTTACAGGTGGCAAATAAATCTCCAACACCAGACAATCCCAAAAAGGTTAATGGATTTGCACCCTGTTTCACTGCAAAACGGCTCATCTCTGCCAACGCACGAGTGAGGATCATACTTTTGGTATTTTCACCAATTTTATAAGCCCCACCCATACCCATGGCAACTGCATAAATATTTTTTAACGCACCACCCAATTCAACACCATGCACATCGTCGCTACCAAACACGCGGAATAAAGCACTATGTAAAGCATGTTGCACCGCATAACGAACTAGTTCTGACTCACTGGCGATAACCGTTCCTGAAGGCATACCCGCCATGATTTCTTTGGCAAGATTTGGACCAGATAAAACACCGTACGGCACTTCTGGCAGTTCTGTGCGAATAATATCGCTCATAAAACTAAAGGTTTTTGCTTCAATGCCTTTGGTCAATGAAACCACAGCCTGAGAAGTAATAAACGGCGCAATCTGTTTGAGTACATCACGGAATGAATGGCTTGGAATGGCAACCAAAATAATGTCACGATCACGTACAGCAAGCTCTAGGTCAGCCACTGCACGCAAAGCAGGTTCCAATGGATAATCAGGTAAATAGCGTTTATTGATATGTGTTTGATTAATTTCTTCCGCAACAGCGGCATCACGAATCCAAATCATGGTATCGCAACCATTTCTGGTCGCTAAATTTGCCATCGCTGTACCAAAACTACCACCGCCCAAGACCGTAATTCTTAATGCTGTTTTCTGATCTACGGCAACTGGCTCAACTAAATCACTAAAATTTAACTCTGTCATTTTTTATCCTGAAACGAATTTCTTTCTTTAATCATGCAAAACAAAGCTTAGGTTACTTGCCATACTTTTACAAAATCTTGACTATCTATTTCTGCTCTTGGCGCAATCGCTTTCGCTGCTGTTCCAATATAAATAATTCCAGAAATAAGATCCTGTTGTTTTAATCCCAATTGCTGTTTCAACCAATTCGATTCAACCACAGCCCCAGAACGCCACATGGTTGCAAAGCCTTGTGCTTGTAATGACAACAAGAAGTTTTGAATCGCAGCACCTGTACTTAAAATCTGTTCAAAGTGTGGAACTTTAGGATGATCTTGAATCGTGGTTAAGGCTAAAACCAACAGAGGCGCACGAAACGGATGCTGTTTCACTCGATCAAGTTGTGCAGGATCTGTCTCACCTAAATCTGCTAAAGCACTCGCTAATTGCTCACCAAAAGCCGCACGTAGTTCAGGAGTCACAATCACAAAACGAGTTGGTTTTAAACGATGATGATCAGGTGCAGTCAATGCAGCTTGCACTGCTTTTTCGAGTTGTTCTGTATTTGGTGCAGGCTCAATCAGTTGCCCAATAGATTGACGTTGATGAATATTTTGATGAATTGTCTCTATATTTGAGTCCGTCATTGAAATGAATCTAACTAACACAAGGATGGCGCTAGATTAGCATAATCTGAATGATTTCCACTATGCTTAATTCTTGCTTGTCACAGATGTCTATAATTGAATTTCGTTGGTAAATAACAAATATCATCATCGCTAAACTCATCATTCATTTGAGAAAATTTACAGAGTGTCTGCACAAACTGTACATAACCTGCAAAAGCACTCAGAAATTCTATGTTCCAATAATACAATTATGTAACGACTTGAGAACAAGTAATGAAAAAAACCTTAATCATGAGTTTAGTTGGTGGCTTGGCACTCGGATTGACAGCATGTGCATCTACACCAACCAACACGTTGGCAATTCAAAAAGAAAATAATCAGTACGAAGTCACAGGTATTGGTAAAACCAACCTGATTGCAAAAAACAATGCAGTAACTGCCGCTCAAAAAACCTGTACCCGTAACACAGCCCCAGTTGTTGTTGACGAAAAAACCGCGTACCAAGGCGTACTAAAAGGTGTGGTCGATGAACAAACAGGTAAAATGGTTGAAGCTGCAGCTGGTGTACTCGGCACACTTACGGGCAAGAATGCCTCTTTAGCTCGAGATGATGATTATCAAACCACGCTTACCTTCTACTGCAAAGCTAATTCATAAATACAAAAAAGCCGATGTAAAAACATCGGCTTTTATTTTCTAAATCACTTAGTGCGCTTCGCTCGCAGCGACTTCAGATGCTGCACCTTGTTCAGCAACATCAGTATTCTTTTCATCTAAATTCGGTTTATCAATCGCATCAATTGCAGCTTGTTGCTCTGGGGATGTCTGTGTTGATACAGCAGCAGCTGTTTGGTCTTGCTGTTCAGCATTTTTCGCTTCTTCTTTCTTTGCACATGCAGTCAGCATGATTGGAGCAATAATTAGAGCGGCAAGGGTTAATTTAAATTTCATCACGGCTTTCCACAGTTACTTGGTTAAGTTATGACAAGCATATTTCAGATATGTGACATTTTGATGACGACAACGTTGTGCAAAAGTAAAAAGAGCCGATTTAAATCGACTCTTTTAAAACTATCTCTTGATTAATCAATAAATTAAAAATTGATTAAGCACGCTCAAGTAAAACTGCAACAGCAGGTAAAGTTTTGCCTTCTACGAACTCTAAGAATGCACCGCCACCTGTTGAGATATAACCAATTTGATCAGCAACTTGATATTTATCAATCGCAGCAAGCGTATCACCACCACCTGCAATCGAGAAACCAGCAGATTCAGCAATCGCCAATGAAAGTGTTTTAGTTCCTTCACCGAATTGATCGACTTCGAAAACACCCACTGGGCCATTCCAAAGAATTGTTTTAGAAGATTTTAAGATGTCTGCAAATGCTTTAGCCGTTTCAGGACCCACATCCAAAATCATATCGGTATCAGTGACATCAGCCACGTTTTTCACAACAGCTTGTGCACTTGCCAATGAACCAAGGAAATCTTCAAAGTTGATTTGGCTTGCATCTGCAACCACAACATCTGTAGGTAATGGAACACTCACTTTTGCTGCAATTTGTTTTGCAGTTTCAACCAAATCCGCTTCGTAAAGTGATTTACCAACATTAAAACCAGCTGCAGCCAAGAAGGTATTGGCAATACCACCACCCACGATCAATTGATCACAGATGGTAGACAATGAAGTCAACACATCAAGTTTAGTTGATACTTTAGAGCCTGCAACAATCGCAACCATTGGTTTTTCTGGTGTTTGCATTGCACGGCCAAGCGCATCTAACTCAGCTGCCAATAAAGGACCCGCAGCTGCGATTGGCGCAAAACGTGCTGCACCTTCAGTTGATGCTTCTGCACGGTGCGCCGTACCGAATGCATCCATGACGAATACGTCGCATAATGCAGCGTATTTCTTCGCAAGTTCTTGGTTATTTTTCTTTTCGCCGTGGTTGAAACGAACGTTTTCAAGTAACACAACTTGACCCGCAGCCACTTCAACGCCATCTAAATAATCTGTGAATAATTTAACATCTTGACCCAACGCTTTGCTTAAGTAAGCAGCAACTGGTGCAAGTGATTGTTCTGGTTTTGGCTCACCTTCTACAGGACGACCAAGATGAGAAAATACCATCACTGCCGCGCCTTTTTCTAAAGCCGCTTTAATAGTTGGCAATGCAGCACGTAAACGTGCATCACTGGTAATTTCCCCATTTTTTACAGGAACGTTTAAGTCTTCACGAATAAGAACTCGTTTACCTGCTAAATCAAGATCAGTCATGCGCTGAAAATTCATGGATGGCTCTCTAGTTGATTTTAAAAACGGCGTAATTTTAAATGATTCTCTGAAATAAAGGTGAGTTTTTTTGCAGAAAAGCTGCCGAAAGCTTCAGTTTTGATTATGATAATCACCGTCACTAAATCTTTCTATTATTATGTCAATTCATCCAGATCCAAAAATTAATCGTTTAAACGTGCTTGGCGAACCTTTAGCCAGCTGTTGTTATGACCCGATCACTGGGTATTTTCGTAATGGCTTTTGCCACACGGCGGTCACCGATTTAGGTCAGCATACAATGTGTGCACAAATGACTTCTGAATTTCTAAATTTCTCGCAAAAAGTCGGCAATGATCTCATTACACCGTTACCCGAAGTCGGCTTCCCTGGTCTTAAACCAGGTGACTTCTGGTGTATCTGTGTGACGCGTTGGGTCGAAGCTTATCAAGCAGGACAAGCACCACCGATTAAGTTGAATGCTTGCCATAATGCCGTACTGCATTATGTTCCCTTGAATATCCTTGTGGAATACGCGGTGTAATGAACCAACATGAATTGATTTTGGCGTCCAGCAGTCAAACCCGTAAAGATCTGATGGATCGTTTAAGGTTGAATTATCGCTGTATTTCCCCTGATGTTGATGAATCTGCATCAGGGGAAATACATGCCGATGATTTGGCTAAACGTCTTGCTTTTGAGAAAGCGGGGGTGATTGCTCAGCAACATCCTGATGCCATTGTGATTGGTTCAGATCAGGTGGCTTGGCGCGAACATGCTCCTTATGACTTTATAGGTAAACCCTTAAGCGTTGAAAATGCCATTCAACAATTGCAGGCAAACTCAGGTCAGACGGTCTTTTTCAGTACCGCGATCAGCGTCCAACATTTGCAATCTGGCTTTGAAACCACACTGGTCGAACATTACCAAGTTAAGTTTCGTCAGCTGACATTACCAGAAATTGAGCGTTATATTGAAATTGACCAGCCCTTGCATTGTGCGGGTAGTTTTAAATGTGAAAGCTTGGGGATTAGCTTATTTGAAAAAATGGTGGGCGATGATCAAACCACCTTGATGGGCTTACCCATGATTCAACTGTGTAAGATCTTGCGTCAGTTTGAAATAAGTATTCCTTAAAAAATGCCCTGACCTAAACTCAATTTAGATCAGGGTCAATCATTATTCCTCGACCACAGTGACTCTTTTTGGCAATGCGAACCAAATAAAAATCGACAAGATCAAGAACAACAAGGCAGCCACGTTCAACACGGAACGATGCGACTGGCTAAAGGCCTGCTTAGCAGCTGCAATGACATGTTCAGCAATCATTGGCTGTAATTGCTTAGCGGCTTGAACGGCCTCACCAATCGAACTACTCACCTGTTCAATGATGTTATGTGGTACATCGGCTGGAACCACAATCGAGTTGGCATAGAACCATGACAACATCAGACCGAAAAAGGCAATGCCTAGACCAGCTCCCAGCTCATATGCCATCCCTTCAATTGCCCCTGCTGCGGTCGCCTTACTTGGCGGTACTGAAGACATAATTGCAGAGGTTGACGCCAGTAAAGCAATTTCCACACTTAAACCTAATAACACCATCCATGCCCATGCGTGGATTTGTGCTTGCATCAAATTGGTATTGGCCAAGCCCCATAAACTTAAAGCACTCATCAACATACCCAGCGATGCAACTGAACGCAGACCGAAACGGTTGACCAGCATACTGGCAATTGGACCGCCTAAACTGATCGCAATCATAAACGGTAAAATAAATGCCCCAGCAGCCAACGGTGAGAGTTGGTAAACAAATTGCAATTCCTGAGAAATCAGCAACTCGAATCCAACCAAAGCCATCATTGATACAATTGCCATCACCACACCTGTCGCAATCACAGGATGTTTGAATAATTGAATATCAATCATTGGAGACGTTGATGTGAGTTGTGTACGAATAAAGCCTACCAACAAACTAAAACCAACTGCGAATATCAGAACTGACCAGATACTAAAGCCGTGCATGACAGTTTTAATCGCATAGATCATGCTCAGGATAGCAACCACCAATACAATGGCCTGTAATAAGTTAAGATTTTGCTTTGGTTGCCCTGCCTGCTTTGGAATCACAAAGACCGTTAAAGCAAGTACAGCAATCATAATCGGAACATTGATCAGGAACACTGAGCCCCAATGAAAATGCTCAAGCAAAAAACCACCAAGCAATGGGCCAAAGGCTGCACCACCACCACCGACAGTTGCCCAAACACCTAAAGCAAAGTTACGCTGTTTTTCATCAAGGAAAGTATTACGAACCGCAGATAAAGTGGCAGGCAAAATCATGGCTGCACCAACAGCCAATAAAGCACGAGAACTAATTAATGCATATGCAGTAGAAGAAAAGGCTGCGGCCAATGATGCTAGACCAAATAAGATACCACCAATAATCATCAGCTTTTTAAAGCCAATACGGTCTCCCAAGGCACCCATTGGCAGAATCAGACCTGCCATGACCAAGGAATAAATATCAATAATCCACAGCAATTCATTTGCGGATAATGAAAGTGACTCACTCAATGTCGGTGTTGCCACATGTAAAACGGTTGCATCAATTGATACAGGAAGATAAATCAGTACAACGATTGCAAGAATTAACCACTTGCGTGACATAAATGCCTCTAAATTGGACAATTGTTCAAGTTGGCGTTATTATAACCAAAATTGAACACTTGTCCAACTTTTAAAGTTGAGTTAATTTGTCTCTGATTTGTATGTACTCATAGGTGCTAAAAAAGAATGGCTTATTTAAACCGCGAACAACGTCGTGAAATGATTTTACAAGCTGCGATGCAGGTCGCATTAAACGAAGGTTTTTCTGCAATGACAGTTCGTCGTATCGCCACTGAAGCCCAAACATCTACAGGACAAGTACACCACCACTTTGCTTCCAGCTCACATTTAAAAGCAGAAGCCTTTATCAAATTGATGCAACAACTAGACGAAATTGAAAATCAAGTCAACACAGCCAACGCTTTACAGCGCCTTTCCCTGTTACTCGGTTGCGAAAATATTGAGCAAATCCAACCTTATTTAAGATTATGGAATGAAGCTGAAGTCCTTATTGATCAAGATGAAGAAATAAAACGGGCCTATAATATTGCCATGCAAGACTGGCATCGTTCAATTGTACGGATGATCAATGAAGGTCAAGCATTAGGTGAATTTCATTTTGAGACCAATAGCGATGACATCGCATGGCGACTAATTGCATTTGTCTGTGGCCTAGAAGGGATTTACAAACTGGGGTTGATTGGCTTAAATGAAAACGATTTTAAACGCCACACCGAAGCCATTATTCAAGCAGAATTATTTAAGAAATCAAAATGAGTAAACAATGAAACGAGCACTCTTACAAACGGCAAGACTCGATTTATTTGTATTTAAAATGGATGATCTTGTTGATATCTACCCTTGTGTGACAGCAACATTAACCCGTTATATGGCTTGGGAACCTGCTCAAAACTTCGCAGCTCAAGAAAAAATTGGGCAACAATGGCTGATCGCCGAAACAAACCATACCGATCGCCATTTTGTATTACGTCGTAAACAAGATCAGCTGTTTATTGGTCTCATCGGTGTGCATCGAATGCATACAGCAACACCTGAACTGGGATTATGGATTCGGGAAGATTGCCACAATCAAGGCTTTGCCAAAGAAGCAATTTTAGAAGTATTCCGTTGGGCCTCTACTCACATATCCGCCCAATATTTCCTATACCCTGTTGCAGTGGATAATCAACCAAGTCGTAAACTGGCTGAAATGTTAGGTGGAACTATTGCTGCATACAAGACTGAAAGCAAATATGATGCAGTGATTTACCACATTCCACCCTATCAAATTAAGGTAAATTAAAACCAGCCTTTTCGACCTGTTAATATTTCATCTGCACAGCGGAGCGCTTCTTGGCTCAAGCCCCATAGACGATAGTCCCCTGTTGCCGAGGTAATATTAAAATTATGGGTATAAGCAAAACTGAGTTCACGATCAAAATCACACCATGCTCCTGAGCCATTAAAGCCAACATGTCCAAAGCCATGCGGTGCTCGTTTACCCATCGTTAAAATACGGTGATAACCCAAACGCCAATGCATTGGAATCGGCATCACGCGATCACGTGCTTTGCTTTGTACCGTACTGAGTTGCTTAAACACTTCTGGGCGAATCAGTTGTTGCCCCTGCCATTGCCCTTGATTGGCTAGCATTGCATAGACTTTTGCCAAACTATCGGCAGTAAATACACCATTAGCCGCAGGAATAACAGCTTGCAAACCTTCATCACTATAGAAGCTAAAGTGACGCATGCCTTTTGGAATCATGGCATCTTGGAAATCTTGTGGATTTTGCCCAGAGAACTCCAATAAGCGTTCTGATAAGGATGCTTTACGTGGTTGACTGTTTTTATTTTGTTGCGGTTTAGCTTGAGATGCCGTTTTCGGTTTTTCCAATAAACGTGCAACACGATTTAATTCTGATGTTGGCGTCCCAAAATACGCACCATCCAGTTCAAGCGGTTGTACCAGATAACGTTGCATCAGCCAACTTAAGGGTTGCTTGGCTGCTTTCTCAAGCACACCACCCAAAATCCAGCCATAGGTCAAAGGCTGATAGGCAAAACTTTGTCCAGCAGCAAAACGTGGTATCGCCGCGGCAATCACATCCAGCATATGCGACCAATCCAGCATTTCCGTTGCTGTTTCAATGGTATTTCGAATGTCAAATAAACCGCTTTGATGTGATAAAACATGACGTAAAGTAATATTGGCTTTACCATTTTGAGCGAACTCAGGCCAATAATGTGCAATCGGTTGCTCATAATCCAGCACACCTTCACTCACTAAAATATGTGCAAGTGTCGCTAGAATGCCTTTCCCCGTTGAATAACACATGGCTAAAGTATTGGATTGCCAATCTTCTTCTTGAGATTTCTTACCCGTATAAATATCAACAACTTTTTGACCTTGGAAATAAACCACCAATGCAGCGCCACCTTGCTGGGTTCGTGTATCTTGTAGACGGCTAAATTGGCTCGCCAAATCAATAAAGCGTTCATCAACACTGCCGTGATAATGATGTGTATCGGCAAATAAAAGTTCTTTAATCAAAGCTCAAATCCTTATGATATTTATACTTGTTAGCAGATCCCTGTTGCGAACAACAGGGAGCATTTACACGACATGATCGTAATTAAAGTGCTTTCACTGTACCCGCAACATGTGGCTTTTTAGATTTCACATTACGAATCAAGAAATCTGTTTGTTTTGGCTCGGCTGCAGTTAAAAACTCCACCGTAGAAGGTAAGAACATTGGTAGTTTGAACCAAACATCTGCCTCATAAGCCGCAGGTAATTCGATACTTGCCAAAGCTTTAGCTTTACTCCACATCCCATGTGCAATCGCTTGTTTAAAGCCAAACGCTTTTGCAGTCACAGCATGGATATGAATCAAGTTAAAGTCACCCGAAATCACGGCATAACGACGGCCGGTATTTTCAGAAATATTCCATTCTGCTTGTGGTTGGTAAGCAGGTTCTTTCACTTCTTTGGCTTTTTCAACTGCTTTTTTCTCAGTTTTTTGGCGTGATAAATAAGTGGTTAAACTTTCCATCACCACTTCACCACCGACTTTCGCAGTCGTGATGAAATCAAACTGTAAACCTTTGTCATGCGGTTTTAGCTCACCAAACTTGCACGATAAAGTAATTTGCTCATTCACACCAATTTTGCGAGTTTGTTTGATCTGATTACGAATATGCACCAAACCCAAGATCGGGAATGGAAATGCTTCACTGGTCATCATGTGCATTTGCAGACTTTGCGACAAAACTGCCAAATAGATTGCTGGCACGAAACCATCATTTTTAAAACCACAAATCTCGTTATAGCTTTCTAAATGTTTGCTATCAATCTTAAGTGTATCCACCACATACTCAACTTGTGGCAGAACCTTTTCACCTTTTGGTTTTTTGAAAATGAGACCTTGAATGACTTTTGGATAAGCTAAATAAGGTTTTGGCAACTGACTAAAATGACGTGTATTCATAATAAACCTTTCAATATTTTTATAAAAAAGGGATGCACAAGCACCCCTCTTCAAAACCCTAATGCTTAGGCACCTAACAAGCTTTGACCGCAGACGCGAACAACGTTACCTGTTACACCTGTTGAACCAGTAGACGCATACCAAGCAATTGCTTCAGCCACATCTACAGGTAAGCCACCTTGGTTCATCGAGTTCATACGACGACCTGCTTCACGAATTGCGAACGGAATCGCGGCAGTCATTTGTGTTTCGATAAAACCTGGTGCAACCGCATTGATGGTAATACCATTCTTTAATGTCGGCGCAGTAAATTTAACCAAACCAATTACACCTGCTTTCGACACAGCATAGTTAGTTTGACCAAGGTTACCTGCGATACCACTAATTGATGATACACAAACGATACGACCATTTGCATTTAAACCATCATGAGATAGTAAGTAATCGTTAACACGCTCAATTGCAGACAAGTTAATATTGATTACAAGATCCCAAAGCTCAGGCTTCATATTTGCCAAAGTTTTGTCACGGGTAATTCCAGCGTTATGAACAATAACGTCTACGCCGCCTTGTTTTGCAGCAGCAGTTTTAATTTTCTCACCCGCATCAGCAGCAGTGATGTCGATTGCCAATACTGAACCACCTATTGAACCCGCAACACGCTCAAGATCAGCTTGTTGTTGTGGAACGTCTAAACAAATGACATGTGCACCATCACGCGCCAATACATGCGCAATCGCTTCACCAATACCACGGCTCGCACCAGTGACTAATGCTGTTTTACCCGCAAGTGGTTTCGCCCAATCTAAATCAACCACATCTGCTTTAGACACACGGATCACTTGACCAGATACATAAGCAGAACGTGGTGAAATCAAGAAACGTAAAGTTGATTCAAGGTTTGCTTCTGCGCCTTGGTCGACATAGACCACTTGTGCAGTAATACCCTTTTTGAATTCTTTACCAACAGATTTGATAAAACCTTCAAGCGCACGTTGTGCAATCGCTTGTTTTACTGTTTTTGCAGTCTCAGGTGTAGTACCAATCACGATCACACGACCTGAACTTGAGATTTGACGTGCGATTGGATTGAAGAAGTCGTATAACGCTTTTAATTGTTCTGAATCTTGAATGCCAGACGCATCAAATACAACCGCTTTAAATTTAGATTCTTTGTCATCTGCATTAAGAGGACGAAGATTTAAACCTACTTTTGCAGCAGTTTGTTGTAATTCGACATTATTGCCCACATAGCTATCTGCATGAATGTTGCTAAGAACTTGAGCAATCGCAGCAGAAACCGTGCTTGATGGTGCTGCGCCAAGCAATACTGCACCATTTACAACTGGTTGAGCACTTTCAAAACGATCTAGCGCAACTGGCGATGGTAAACCTAGATTTTTTACGACAAACTTACCTAGAGGTGATTGTGTAAATGCTTGGTACTGATCGGTCATGGTTATTATCTCTCATACAAATGAATTTGTTACAAACACATGAATCATGTTGGGATATGGCATGAAATCAATGTCTGATTGACTCATAACAAATCATACTTGAGTTCATGTCTAGATGTCTTGACCTGAATGTGGTCTCAAGCGTCATTCTAGTCAATACAGCAGTATTTGAAATATGGTATGTTTGTAGCAAGAATATCGCAATTATGCTTGGAAAAGCCTTATGAGCAAAACAACTCAAGAAAATCCAGCAGTCGAGACTTCCGCTCAAGAGACTGTGTCAAATACATCAAAAGCAGCTTCAACTTCGCGTAAAACTGCAAGCACAACTCCGAAAGCGACAACGACGACACCTAAAACAACGCGTGCTCGCTCTACAACACGTAGTGCGGGGACTACAAAAAGCACTGCTGCATCATCTACTACGACGAAAGCAGCTACAGCTAAAACAACCAAACCTTCTGTTCAACAGGATAAAACCATGAGCCAAAACACTGTGCGCCGTGTTGCCATTATCGGCGGTAACCGTATTCCTTTCGCTCGCTCTAACGGCGCTTATTTCACAGCTTCTAACATCGACATGTTTACAGCTGCGTTAAACGGTTTGGTTGAGCGCTTCAACCTACAAGGTCAACGCCTAGGTGAAGTGGTTGCTGGTGCAGTATTAAAGCACAGCCGTGATTTCAACATGACTCGTGAGTGTGTTTTAAATACTCAACTTGCACCAGAAACGCCTGCATATGACATTCAACAAGCATGTGGTACAGGTTTACAAGCAGCATTTCTTGTAGCAAACAAAATTGCTTTAGGTCAAATCGAAGTGGGTATCGCAGGTGGTGTGGATACCACTTCTGATGCACCAATCGCTTTCGGTGATGGCTTACGTAAAGCATTATTAGAGCTTAACATTGCTAAAACTGGTAAAGACCGTTTAAAAGCTCTAGCAAAAATTAATGTTAAAGATCTTATGGATGCACCTAAAAATGGTGAGCCACGTACGGGTTTATCTATGGGTGACCACCAAGCAATCACTGCACTTGAGTGGGGTATTCCACGTGAAGAACAAGACATTCTTGCTGCTTCTTCTCACCAAAAAATGGCAAAAGCATATGAAGAAGGTTTCTTCGATGACTTAATTACACCATTCTTGGGTTTAAATCGTGACAACAACTTACGTGCTGACTCGACTGCTGAGAAATTAGCAAAATTAAAACCAGTCTTTGGTAAAGGCGAAGCTGCAACCATGACAGCGGGTAACTCGACTCCACTGACTGATGGTGCTTCATGTGTACTTTTAGCGTCTGAAGAATGGGCGAAAGCAAATGGTCACGAAGTACTTGCTTACTTAACTTTCTCTGAAACTGCCGCAGTTGATTTCGTTGGTAAGAAAGAAGGTTTATTGATGGCGCCTGCTTATGCAGTTCCGCGTATGCTTGAGCGTGCTGGCCTTAAACTTCAAGATTTCGACTACTATGAAATCCACGAAGCATTTGCATCACAAGTTCTTTCTACCTTGAAAGCTTGGGAAGATGAAAAATTCTGTAAAGAGCGTTTAGGTTTAGATGCACCTTTAGGTTCAATTGATCGTAGCAAGCTCAACATCAAAGGTTCTTCTTTAGCTGCGGGTCACCCATTCGCTGCTACAGGTGGTCGTATCATCGCGACTGCTGCGAAAATCTTAAATGAAAAAGGTTCAGGTCGTATTCTTGTTTCGATCTGTGCTGCTGGTGGTCAAGGTGTAACGGCGATTATTGAAAAATAATCTCCGACCTGATCAAAAAAAGGGATTAAGTCTTTAGATTTATTCCCTTTTTTACATTTAAAACCACAAAAAAACCACCCATCTGAATTTAAACTTTCATTACTATCTCGCCCGCTTAAACTTCACATAATAGTCGTTTAACACTTTAATCGCTTGCTTCAACTCTTTTAAATTTTCTTCTGTATTTCCTAATCGCTCAACAAAGCGTTGTGAATGAATTTCCAAATCGATCTTTTCATTAATTTGCGGTGCAATCCGAAATAGCTTTTCTAAATCATCAAATCGATCTAATTTTCGATTAGAAAAATATTCCAAACGAATGCTCAAGCTATTTAACACCACACCATTTAGAATCGTGCCCTGCTCTGCATCAAATGCTAAAGCATGTTCTTTTAAAAATAACTGCTCAGGTGTCTCTTTAGAACTTTTGAATAGGCTGCTCAGCTGGCTTAACATCGATCAATCACTTCACTCTACTTTTCACTGGTATTAAACCGCTAAAACGACCAATCAAGCAACATTCACATCACAACCACCTATAAAAAAAGCATCTTCTACAAGATGCTTTCTCAACATTTATTTTCCATACTGCGTTTTTAAATATTCAACAATCTTGGCAGATTCAAACATTTTTACGCCAGTATTCGGATCAACCAAATACGGAACCTGAATATCTCTCCCCATCACTTCTACAACCTTTTCGCGTTTGCCATTAGGCAATGGAATATATTTTCCAGGTTTTAAACGCAAAGCTGCTGGTCCCATGTCCTGCCAACGTTCTTTTGAGACATTATGCAAAATATAAGGCAGTTCTAATTCAGTCAAAACTTCACGTACCAAACGAGTATAAGGACTGGCCTCGAAGCTCCACAGCTCCAATAATTCAGCTGGTGCTGGACGATCAACAATCTGCTGGTTAATCCATACACCACGCGCTGCATTAGCAACTGTTGCTAAAGTAGAGACATAAGGCAGTTTTGGGTAATGACTAAATTTCTTCGGTGTCTTCCCACTGTTCCCATAATGTTTAAACAAGTGATGAATAATTTGTTGTGACTCATATAATTGGTCACCTGTATTTTCATCAATCAAGAATGGAAATTGGCGTTTCCCACCTTTTGCTTTGACGATTTGGCGGTACTTTTGACCACCTTTAGGACATGGATAAATTTCTACATCCAAATTCAACAAGGTGATGACTTCGCGGACACGACGACAAAATGGAGAACCTTCGAATTCATAGAGCTTAAGTGCTTTTGCAGGTTGATTTGGAAATGGTGTACCAGAGACACCTCTCCCACCTTCAATCACACTTGCCACCACAGATTGTAAAACCTTGAATTGATGGTTCACCATTTTCAACATAACGCTATCCTTTTAGCAATCGACTAGTTTTTCTTTTGCAATCACAATACCGTTATTATCTGCATAGAGATAATCACCAGAATTGATCGTCACACTGCCAAAATACAATGTGATATCAACTTCACCTATGCCTTTACGATTACTTTTTTGCGGGATTGCAGCCAATGCATGTACGCCTAAATCCAATTCTGCAATCGCATCGACATCACGTACGCAACCATAGATCACCACGCCATTCCAGTGATGCTTTACCGCAGACTCCGCAATCAAATCTCCCATCAATGCACAACGCATTGAAGCACCACCATCAACAACCAAGACTTTGCCAGTACCATCAGTTGCCAAAAGTTCTTTCACACGGGAGTTATCTTCAAAACACTTTACAGTAACCACTTGCCCACCAAAGGTCTTACGCGCACCATAACTTTTAAAGAATTTACCATCGAGTGAGGGTATTACCACTTGTAGGTCTTTTTCAGGATTATCATCTAACAAATCACACGTTACGAAAGGGATCGTTGTCACTGAAATTCTCCATTATTTGCTTTGTTGTATGCTTAAATTGTCATAGAGTTTGAATGCAGCTGTCTGCGTTTGTGCCGCAAGCAACATAGTATGCGCCAATTGCTCAGCCATTACAGGTTTAAGTTTAAACGGTCTGGTCCATGTCTTTTCAACGAGCTTAAAAATCGTTTGAGCCATATCTTCCAAGACCCGCACTTCACTTCGTTTACCAATTAATAGTGACGGCTGGAAGATCGATAGCTTATAAATTGACAAGCTTTTGAGGTAGTTTTCCAACTCACCTTTTACTTTATTATAGAAAACTGGTGAATTAGCATTCGCTCCCAACGCACTGACCATTAATAAATGAATATTTTTATCCTGAACTAAATCAGCAAAATGGGCATTAATTTCATAGTCAATCGCGTAAAATGCTTCTTTCGATCCTGCTTGTTTTATGGTGCTTCCCAAGCAGCTGAATGCATGCGTATAAGCACTAACATCCTCATCATTGAGTAATAAGAAATCTTCTAAAACAAGCTGATTAACTTTACTGTAAGTTTTTAATGTATCTGATTTTTTTCTGACAACAACGGTAATCGCATTGAAGTCATCCGAATGTTGTAACTCATCAATGAGTGCTTGACCAACCAAACCTGTAGCACCAATGACGATTGCCTTTTTATCACCTATTTTCATTTTTATTTATTCCAATCAATATCTAAGGCTAATGTAACGTTTTCTTGCACAGTTTTCACCTGTTAAATGTACTTAAAAGTATCACAAGACTTGACTTCGCGGCTTAGTTTCCTCAAAATATGGCACTTGTTTACGGGCTGGTGAATGTTGCTAATGTTTTATTGGTTTTAACTTCAGCCCGCCCAGACCAACTTATTTTCAAGGAGTGCACGAGTGGCAAACTCTGCTCAAGCTAAAAAACGTGCTCGTCAAAACGTTAAAGCACGTAAACACAACGCAAGCTTACGTTCTATGGTTCGTACTTACATCAAACGTACTGTAAATGCGATCGCTGCTGGTGATTATGCTGTTGCTACAGAAGCTTATAAAACAGCTGTACCTGTAATCGACCGTATGGCTGATAAAGGCATCATCCACAAAAATAAAGCTGCTCGTCATAAGAGCCGCTTGAACGCTCAAGTTAAAGCATTAGCTAACTAATTTGATGCACATAAAAAAGCCCGAATTTTTCGGGCTTTTTTATTGCCATTAATTTTTCACATAAGGCTGTAAGCCCGTTCCCGCCTCTGTCACGATCTTGAGCAGCTTTTGGCATAATATATAACTCTCCTCCAACAAACCCAAATCGCTCGCTCGAGCATTGCTCTGCATCAACAAAGCCTTATGCTGTTGATAGCGTTCTTGCAAATACAACTGATCTTGGCTTAATGCAATCATCATCAACTCAAAGCGAAAATCCAAATCGATTTTAATATCTACTGGCATATCACCGTAAGCCCATGCCTGTAATACTTCTAACCGACCTTGCCCTAGATTTGAAAAAATAAAATTGATATAAGCATCTAAGTTAGTAAAGAAATCCTGAATATCTGTTTGTGTATCCCAGCGCCCCATCAACGCAAAACTCGGTTCTACATTATTTTTTTGCCCCGTATTTTTATGCACATCTATTGAACGTAGACGAAAAATCAGGCGTTCAGGCAACTGCTCTTGCAATTGATCAGGAATAAAACGATCCGTAAAATCCATCGCAAAAGACAGCATTGGACTGACTGTTAATTTCCTAAGCACCATTTTCAACTGATAGAAAATACCAAGCTGCTTTTGGGTCAGTAAAAAGCATCGATATCCTGCATCCAACGCCAATTCAGGCCGTCCAATATTGCCCCAATTTGAAATAAAATCATGTGCAACATTAAATACATCCAACTTTAAATGCTGGGCATAACTTTGCTGCTCAAACCATTGACTAATCAATTGTTCCGCTTCAGGCATGCTTTGTGGTATTTGAAAATGATTTAATTGCTTTTTAGGCTCAGAAATTGGTTCAGTCACTTTGATTTTTAAAGGTTCTAACAAATATGGCTGCAACATATTTGAAACCGCATTTTCAGGGGATTGTAACTCACCCACTCCCCACACATTATAATTTGACTCATAGAAGCCAATTCCTGTTTCATGCGCGGCCTCATAAAAGACCCGATAGACCGCATCATTTTGTGCTTCATTTGCTAGAACATCTACTTGCACACTGGCACATAACCCTTGAGCGAACTTAGTCTTAATCCCTTGCACCCATTGTTGCGTCTGTTCAGAAAAATAAGATTGGTATTGCGGATCACAAATCTTGTTGCTAAATAAGTTCAACCATGCTTGCAAAGTTCTACCATGACTAGAGATATGGCGATATTGTTGATGCAGTTCAAAAGCAACTTGATGTGAATCATCTTCCGAAGGGACTTTACCTGTAAAAACCTCAGGCTCCCATAAGTAAATCGTGTTTAATAACATCTTTTTATCCAATTATGCGTCAAGTTTCTCTTTTTATAAGCCTATCATGACGAAAATTTCTACATTTTAAAAGTGCACTTTTATTATTTTTTTCAACTTTCTAAGAAAATACTCTGCATAAAAAAATATGAAGTCCCGAAGGACTTCATATCATCAACTTATGACGTTGAGATAAAATACCCAAATCATTAAGGACTAGATTGTAAAAGCTTAGTCGCCAATACCAGATTCTTTGCAGACAAACCAGCAAGAACGAGGCTGTTATTTACGACTGGAATCGTCCATTTTTGATTGGCACCACTGGTACAACGATAGCGAATTAGACGTGCACGATTATTGGTTAAGTAGCCACCCTCCAAATCGAAGCACTGATTCGATTGCTTAATCGCCAGCGCAGTTGTATCAAGCTCCCACACTTGACTACTTGCACTGCTACAAGGTGTGAGATTGATAACATTACCAGCTGTAGTCGTTAAACACTGATCTATATATTGCTTATTATGGATTTTACCCAATGCATCATAAATCCATTTCTCAGAGTCATCACCGACACAGCCTGTTGATCCACTAATAAATGCATTTAAATCACCATTCGCCAACTTCTCAGCTTTTAAACAATTGGTTCTGTTTAATAAACTGGTGCTTGATGCAAAATTCAAATCACCTTTGAGTTCTAACTTTTCAACAAAAGCATGGAATGCAGTTAATGCATCGGAATTTAAATTGGTCAAATCCGAACGATATACATTGATCCAGCGATTGAGTCGATAAAGCTTAATTTGCTGCTGGGTATAACGTACCATCTCATTCTGAGCATCAGGTGATAGTTGATCTTTAAAGGTTCTATATGAATCAAATAGTAACTTTGCATCCGTCGAAAGATTTACAACTGGCTTGTTTTTATTCTCGACTAAGGCCTGCTCTAATTGAGGCAACTCAATCGCTCTAAGAGCTGAGTATTCTGCTTCTTTACCAATTTCAACTGCAGGTGCTAGAGCCACTGTACTCACAGGAATAGATGTACTTGAAAGTAGCACAGCTGCTTGATTGGCCTTTTTACAATACAAATTCACTTGCTGCGGTGCTTCACTTTGCGCAAGGTTGACATGGAATTTATTGGCGTTGCTATTCGAGTTCATTCGTTGTGGTGCTAAAGCAATATTTTGACTCGTACTGGCAAACTGCACATTCAGCCAACAACTTGCTGTTACTGAATTTGGATTGGCTTGTGGTAGATCAAATACATTACCCCAATTCCCTTTTGCAGCAGGATAAACCAAGCCAACCTGCGCCTCTGGATCATATCCCCCCAAAATCGTATAGACTGGCACACCAAACATTTTTGGTTTCAAGTAATTACCATCAGCACGGTTATACCAAACATTACTTGAGTTTGGTGTTTTAGGCTGAGCAACCTCCATCATCCGAGTTGTGGCATTCCATTTTTTATAACCCGTTGGAGAAGTTGCATCCCAAACATAACGATCAAATGCAGGCTGAATTTTTAAATAGGTACTATAGCCGGTGTAATGAGTATATTTAGAAATGCTACTTGCCGTCGCACCACCAGACATCGCATCCCAACCATAGGCATATTTATTCAGAAAATTCGGTACACCATTTGCACCATCACCTAAATTAGTGGTAGTCCAATTGAGATTACCGCGCATTTTATTTCTAAACGCAATATAGCCCCAGCCACTATCAGCATGATGCGCTGCCCAGAACATATTATCCCCGACAGAACCAGGATAATGCCCCAATCCATAATGATGACCAATTTCATGACTAAACTCATTACCTACAGAGTCAATCAAGGTCAGCATACCATTCCCGCCACTGAGGCCATGAGTTGCCTCACCGTTGCTGTATTTGCCGCGTGCATAATGGGCCACCACACTTTGCGTAATTTGTGGCTGTTCTTGGCTCGCCATTGAAGCACTGGTGACACCCCAATTGGCTAAATTAATCCCCACACCAAAAGTCGATTTAGCCGTGTTTTCACGCATATCACCACTATAAACATCACCCGTGGTTGCACTTGCCGAGTCGTAGATCACACCACTTGCGACCATGACTTTATTCAGCTTTAAATCCTCATATTTGGTCACGATCATACGTGCAGCAGGAATGGTCTGAAAATAATCTGTCCCCGCTTTGGCAGGTTCAAGCAACATATAGTGGCCTGTTGACTTCGGAGGGTCCGTTAATAAGCCCAAACGGATATTTTGCACTACCAATTCACCTGGTGCAGCCAAATCAATATTGTCGGAAGTTAAATCACCGCTACGATTATTCAGTGGATCAACCACGCGGAGATGTAAACCGGCACGAATTTCATTCCATTTTAAGGCAACCGTCCATGCTCTTTTAGAGTAACTCACAGGCGGACGCCCATCAGTATTGGATTGATCAGAAGCTGCAATTCTTGACGGCTCTTTCAATTTAACCGTTCTGAGTAGTTGATTGCCTTGATAAATTTCGACTTGTAGCTTCTGTAAATCACCCATTTCTGCCAATGGTGTCACCAACAACAAGGCATCTTTTTCTGTGGTTAGACGCGGCATTGAGTCTTTTTCATTATTCTTAGGATTGACCACATGACTTTGTGCAAATTGCAACATCGCAGCAAAACTGCCATTTAGATCATTACGCAGTAGACGTGGCAGTCCAAGCTTATCGTAATCATAAAAACCAAGCACCGATTCATCTATTATATTTTTACGAGGTTCTGGATACTTTTCTACCACAGGTGGAATGGACGGTGTTTCTGTATTTCCGCCTCCACCTTGGCTCGGTGTTTCTGGTGTCGTGTTATCCGAACCATTATTACCATTGTTCGGTGTTTCAGGTTTTGTATTTTCTGAACCATTATTGCCAGTATTAGGCAGTTCTGGTGTAACACCACCTGAACCAGTATTACCGCCATTTGGCGTTTCAGGTGTTGTCGTTCCTGAACTGTTATTACCATTATTCGGTGTTTCAGGTGTTGTCGTTCCCGAACCATTATTGCCAGTATTCGGAACTTCTGGTGTGACACCACCTGTACCAGTATTACCGCCATTTGGTAGTTCTGGCACAGTAGTTCCTGAGCCATTATTTGGTGTCTCAGGCGTCCCATCACCCGGTAACTCATTGGTTCCATCACCTGGCGTAGGATTGGTATTCCCTCCAGTACCATGATCATTTTTTGGCGGCTCGGTATTATTTGTTGCATTTGAATGATCTGCACCACCACCGCAAGCGACGAGCATGGCCGATAACAAACAAACCGTTAAATGTTTAAGTTGTAATTGCATCACACTTCCCCAAGAAAAACTTGATAAATTATCGTTAATGACAAATTAAGTTAATTAGTTAAAGTTAATATAAATCATGTATTTATATATACTATCAACTTAAATAGCAGGAAGGGAAATTAATTTATCGTAAAAACAAGAAATACTGGATTTATTACACTTTTAATCTAATTCAATTTTATTTACATTTCCAAATTGAACATAACCCCACCAACAGCACTACACTTCCCTCACTCAAACTACCTATTTCAGGCATATAGAATTCATTTAAATTTAAGTTTTGAGCAACAATCAATCTACAAAAACTGGAGAGCCAAATGAATAAGAATGGGAAGGTTATCATCGCAGTCGCACTTTTTTCATGCAGTAGTCTCAGTTTTGCTGCAAGCTGCACAAATACGATCGAGAACAATACGGTCAGTGCTCTCACTGTTCCCGCAGGTGCAAATTGCACACTCAACAATTCGTCAATTGAAGGCGATGTAAATATCGGGAAAGGTGGCAGTTTGATTTTAAATAGCTCGTCTATCCAAGGCAGCATTCAAGCTAACCAAGCAAAAGCAATCAAATTAATTAACTCAAGTGTCAGTGGTGATATACATATTGCACAAGCTGCGACAATATTAAGTTTAGATAAGTCAATAATTTCAGGGAATATTCACTGTTCAGCTTCAACCAAGTTGCAAGCAAACCTCAGCAATATCGAAGGACAAAAAATTGGAAAATGTGGTTAATCAGACTTTAATTCAATCATGTTGATATTTGAATCCAAATGATCGGTTTGGATTCACATCAACAGCAGTCTAATGCTCTTGATTAGTGAGTTATTATCCGATTTGATTTTAATATTTCAAAGCAACATTTTTATTATCAATTAGAACTAGCGATTCAAAAACTGCTTTATTTCTAACGCTTGCCGCTCACCACGCCAAATCCATTTTAATTGACTTTCCGCAAAGTCCTCACCCTCAAACCATACAAACAAACCCTCCATCATGTCTGGCCAATCCGTTTGTTCAATTTGATTTTTACCAGAAATCACCGCAACAATGGCAGCAAGAATCGTGTCATGACTTACAGCCAAGCTTAAACCATTCTGTTGTGTAGGATGGGTATGATAAAGCAATTCCAATACATCAAATACGCCTGTAATGGGATGTTTCATCCCAGGTAAAGCATTATTGACAAAACTATTAATAAAACCTAAAGCACCTTGTTTACGAAAATAAGGTGCAGCCTGCTGTATATCCAACACGAAGCTACCCGGTTCAACCAACAAACGCTGCTCAACAATTTCAATTTGATGGGTATTAACGACTTTACGTGTTTCATCAGCGCCTTCAATCATCAAAGCAGCAGTATCCACACAGCGCTGAATCGGGCTGGAAATACAATGTTGAATCGCCCGATCCGTATTTTGAATTAAATATTGCCCCCAAGCATAAGCCAAATCCCGACCTTGTTCAGTCAACTGTAGATCATAGCCTGCCAAACCTTGCCCATTCACCAATTCACGTAAAGAGTGGCGTGTAAACAAAGTCACAGGCGTTGAAGCATCTGGCAGTAAATCAATTGCTTCAAACATACTTTTAGGCAATAAATGCAGAGTCATATTCACATACAGGCTTTAATTTAACTCACTATAGCATGAGCCAGATAACACTCAATCTAAAATGCCAGAACGACTGAGCGCATCGTATGCAATATTTTTGCAATGCTGATCACGATAAGCGATAAAGCCACCATTCAACACAGTCTCGCGTTGATTATATAGAAATGGTTTTTGATCCAAGGTCATCAAGCCACCACCAATACTTTCTAACAAGGCTTGGCCTGAGCTGGTGTCCCATTCTGATGTTGGATGGAACCGAGGATAAATGTCAATTTCACCTTCAAGCATCATACAAAACTTATAAGCACTGCCTGCTTCACGACGCTCTACCTTACGATTTTGTAAGATTGGCTCGATAAAGTTTTTATATTTTGGATTTTTACTGTTATGGCTCAAACCGATTTGTAAAGGAGCCACCATATCATGCTCTTCAAGCTGATATTGGAACCACTCTTGTCGACTAAAACTATATTTATACGGTAATTGCGAGGTATGTCCGATGTACATCACCTGCTCGCATGGCACAGCAATAATCGCAAATATGGTCTGGTGACCGTCAATCAAACTCAGATTAATCGTGAACTCGTCACGCTCATGAATAAACTCTTTAGTCCCATCCAGAGGATCTAGCATCCAACAGCGCTGCCATGCCGCTCGAGCAGAGTAATCACTCTCTTCTGATAGCACAGGTAATTCAGGCGTCACTGTCGCTAAGTGCTTTAATAAAAAGTGATTTACCTTTAAATCAGCCTGCGTTACAGGCGAATCATCGCTTTTTTCCTGAATATTAAACTCGCAACCAGCACAATAACTTTGGTATTCTTCCAACAATATTTGACTTGCCTGCGCCATGATCGGAACAAGTTGTGAAATTAACTGATCTTGTGGAGCAAGCGTTTTAATAAACATAGACCAACCTTATGTCATATTCAGATTTACAGCAGCAACCAATCGCCATGTTTGACATGGATGGCACCTTACTCGATTTAGCCTTTGATGATTTTATTTGGAATCATTGTTTGCCTGAACGACACGCTCAAGTACATCAATGTACGCTGGAGCAAAGCCAACAAACACTGTTTCAATTCTACCAACAACACAAGCATACACTATCTTGGTATTCTTCGGCGTACTGGACGGCTAAAGTTGGAGTTGATGTATTACAACTGCAATACGAGCATCGCGAAAAAATTCGTGCTCGCGTCGGCTGCCATCAACTCCTGCAGCAACTCAATGCCCAAGGTTATCGCTGTTGGTTACTGACCAATGCAGATCGTGCAGGCTTACAACTCAAACTTGAAAATGTAGAACTAAGCCCCTACTTTGAACTTATGATCAGTAGCGAAGAACTCGGGCATGCCAAAGAAGAAGTTGCTTTTTGGCAAAAGCTACAACAATTGCACCCATTTGATCCCGCACAAGCAGTATTTATTGACGATACAGTTGCCGTGCTCAAAGGTGCAGAAGACTTTGGTATCTGCCAGTTATTCAGTATTCTACAGCCGTCTAGTAGCAAAGCTGCGAAAGCCGCAACTGAGCTGCCATACCCTGCACTTGATCATTTAACCGAACTTTTTGATTATCTTGAAACCAACCAACAGGTAACAGATGCCAAAACAGCATGAAGCAGAAAGCATGGATGCCATGCGCATTGATAAATGGCTTTGGGCGGCTCGTTTTTTTAAAACACGCTCAATTGCCAAAGCTGCGATTGAAGGTGGCAAAGTCCATCACAACAATGATCGCGTTAAAGTTTCTAGAGATGTGCGTGTTGGAATGGAACTCACCATTCAACAGGGTCTCGATAAAAAAACTGTGGTTGTGAAAGCACTTTCCGCCATCCGCGGTGGTGCACCAATGGCGCAACTGCTTTATGAAGAAACAGCAGAAAGTATTACCCGCAGAGAGTTGCATGCCTCACAACGAAAATTGCATAATCTAGCCCGACCTGATCATCGACCAAGTAAAAAAGATCGTCGTGATATCAATCGTTTTAAACAAGAAAATGTAGAATCCTGGTCTTATCATGATGAATAGATGGGATGAATATTTTCTATTTTTGGATGCGTCATCTCGTGTCGCATAGACACAGATCAGATGTAGAATAAACAACTAGAATCTGCCACTATACTCAAGTCCCAACAAGTTGAGATTCAATACATCCACTTGGGTTAGTCGTTAAGAAATAAAGTTTTGAGGTTTTGAGATGGATGATAATAAAAGTAAAGCGCTACAAGCTGCCTTAGGTCAGATTGAAAAGCAATTTGGTAAAAATACCGTGATGCGCTTAGGTGATAACACTGTATTAGCAGTTGAAGCTGTTTCTACGGGTTCTTTAACACTCGATATCGCATTAGGGATTGGCGGATTACCTAAGGGTCGTATTGTTGAAATTTACGGTCCTGAATCTTCAGGTAAAACCACCATGACATTGCAAGCAATTGCACAATGTCAAAAGAATGGCGGTACATGTGCATTTATCGATGCAGAACATGCCTTAGACCCTGAATATGCACGTAAACTCGGTGTAGATATTGATAACCTATTGGTTTCACAGCCCGACCACGGTGAACAGGCATTAGAAATTGCTGACATGTTGGTTCGTTCAGGTGCAATTGATCTCATCGTTGTCGACTCCGTTGCTGCATTAACGCCTAAAGCTGAAATTGAAGGCGAAATGGGTGATTCACACATGGGCTTACAAGCGCGTTTGATGAGTCAGGCACTGCGTAAAATCACAGGTAATGCAAAACGTTCGAACTGTATGGTGATCTTCATTAACCAAATCCGTATGAAGATTGGTGTCATGTTTGGTAGCCCAGAAACAACGACTGGTGGTAATGCGCTTAAATTCTACGCTTCAGTTCGTTTAGATATTCGTCGTATCGGTGCAGTAAAAGAAGGCGATGAAATTACAGGTAACGAAACACGCGTTAAAGTTGTTAAAAACAAGATGGCACCTCCGTTCAAAGAAGCGGTCTTCCAGATCATGTATGGTCGAGGTACCAACCAGTTGGGCGAACTCGTTGACTTAGCCGTTCAACAAGATATCGTTCAAAAAGCAGGTGCTTGGTATTCATACCAAGGTAACAAAATTGGGCAGGGTAAAAATAATGTGATTCGTCATTTTGAAGAGAATCCATTGATGGCTCAAGAAATTGAAAAAATCATTCGTGAACAGCTTCTCACCAAGAATAAAAACGAAGCAGCTCAAAATGAGATCGAAGAAGAACCAGATTTACTAGAAATCTAAACTGAAACGCCCTTCGGGGCGTTTTTTAATGAGGAAGGCATGTTTAATTCAGATCAAACCGAGAAACCTAAAACGCTCACTGGGCAACGATTACGCTCCTATGCTTTTGCCCTGCTCACGCGTCGTGATTATTCAAAAGCTGAATTAATCAGCAAACTAAATCTCTATGCAATCAATCCAGATGAAGTGGCCAACCTTGTCGAAGAATTAGCACAACAGAACTATCAAAGTGATCAACGTGTCGCTGAGCTGACGCTCGCCAGCCAAATTAGAAAAGGTAAAGGCTTACAACGAATCAAACAGGCATTAAAAGCAAAACAACTGGATGCAGAGCTGATTACTGAGGAACTTCAAGAAGTAGACTGGGTTGATCAAGCCTATCAGCTTAAGGTCAAAAAATTTGGAGAAGAAGTCGCAACTGACCCTAAAATCAAAGCGAAACAAGTTCGATTTTTGCAATATCGTGGTTTTGATATGGGGGTAATTATGAAAGCGATTGCTCGAACGAGCGAAGAGGAATAAATGGTGGCAGCCCTACCAGCATGACTTCGGCACATCATAGTTCTACTACCGTTGCTACCTTCCGGTCCTGGCGGGGTTCGTAGAGTACAATTGCGAAGCTACCAGCAGGGCTACCATTGCCTGACAAAGTATAGAGATTTTTATCCGAGTTGCAAGCCTTGTCTCTGTTTTTCAGCGAGTTTTCAACTCAACTGCCTAATTCCTCATCAATCTCTATATATTTGTTATCTATTTATTTTAATTGTGTTTAAACATTAAACAACAACCAACCAATTTCCTTCAAAAGTGCTTGAAGATTGTAAATGCTTATTGCATTTAAATGAGTTGCTGTTTTAATGGCTTAATCAAAAATCTATATCTGGTGTGTTGCAAGTAAAAGGTGAAGACTTGTTCGACCACAGCTTTATATTTCAACTTATGGATGAATTTTTATGCTAAAAAAGCATTCCGTACTTTTTATTGCCCTGCTCAGCAGTGCACATTTATATGCCAATGTTCCTATTGAATCGCGCTCTTTAAGCCAACAACAGGCCAATAATGTTGTTGCAGGTTCTCCAAGCTTGAACTGGGAAATCATGCAAAAGAACCAAAAACTTGAAGAAGAAATTCGTAAGTTACGTGGTCAACTTGAAGAACATGACAATGCGATAGAGCAATTAAAGAAAGAGCTCACCAATCGCTATACTGATCTTGATCAACGCTTAGAACTGCTTTCGCAAAAAATTGATCCACCAGAAGATAACCCTGAAGCTCAAGATGGAGCTACGGCAGGCGCGGCCACAGATACGGCTGCACCTGTTATTGCACCGACAGCACCCGCAGCACAGCAACAGACACCACCTGTGAAACCACAAGCACCAGCCGCCGAGCAACCACCACAGCCCAATACAGCAACAACCAGCAATACCACCAATCAAATCGAGTTAGAAAAAGCAGCCTATACTGTTGCACTTGATGCCTATAAACAAGGTGGTGCAAAAAAAGCCATTCAACCAATGCAAAACTTCATTAAAAACCATCCGAATGGTATTTATGTTGGTAATGCATATTTTTGGTTAGCTGAATTTTACTTAGCCGTTGAGCCTGTAGACTATAAGGCTGCCAAACAGAACTATAATATTGTAGCAACACGCTATCCAAATTCTGCTAAAGCGTCTCGTGCGGTTTATCAGTTATATAGTATTGCCAAAGAAGTAGACAAAAACACTGCTTTAGCAAATCAATATAAAAGCAAGCTGCTCAGCCAATACCCACAATCTGAAGAAGCTAAATTTATTCAGAAAAAATAGTTTATCGCCTCCAATAAAAAAGCCAGTTTGTTTAAACTGGCTTTTTTATGCTTAGAACAAACTTATTTGATCTTTGCTTGTGATTTCAAGTATTCAGTATAGTCTTCCAAGACCTGCTGACCACGGAACTGTTGATAAAGCTTATTCAACTCTTGTAACTGTTCTGCTGGTAAAGTGCTTGCTACGCTACTATTCACATTTGAAACAGCAACGATCACTAATTCATTTGGCAACTTGGCAGTCGTTGCAGACCATAAACCATCTTTGCTTGGTGCAGGAATGCTGAATGCTGCACGTTCAATAGGACGTTTTAAACCTTGTGAACGAGCGAATGTGCCTGCATTTTCAAAAGTGACTTGAGATTTAGCAACCACCTGAGCCGCTGGCTGAGTTTTAAAGTCAGCAAGGATTGCTGCAATTTTCGCTTGAGCAGCTTTGTATGCTTTTGCTTCAATGACTTTCGCTTTGACATCAGCAGTTGCCTCGTTTAAAGGTTTTACACCTGCTGCATGGTAATTACGTACTTTGATCCAAATCGTATCACCATTCGCCATTTGAATATTTGAAGATGCATTACGATCACCGTTTTTCACATCATCATTGAACAATTTTGCTTTAACACTCAAATCACTTAAATATGGATTATCGGTTGTTAAGGTCACAGCATTAGCAGATTCAATACGTGCACCTTTTACTTCTTGCGCAACAACATCAAGTGAATCACCACCAACAACCATTTCGTTTAAATTATTCACTGTATCACTGAATAAATTCGCAGCTTTCGATTTTTCAACCTCAGCCGTTAAACGTGCTTTTTCAGCCTCAAAGGAAGGAATATTGGCAACTGGTGCATTGGCTTCAATGATGTGATAACCATATTGTGTTTTAACAGGTTTAGAAATCTGGCCATTTTTCAATGCAGTAACCGCATTATCAAAGTCAGCTGAGAATACCCCAGGTGCATAAGCTTCAACTAAACCGCCATTCGCTTTAGAGCTTGGGTCTTCAGAGTACTGAGCCGCTGCTTGAGCAAATGACTCACCTGCTTGAATTTTAGCGTAAACTTCATTGGCAAGTTTCTGAGCAGCCGCGTCATCACGCGCATCTGTGGTAATTAAGATATGCTTAACTTCACGCTTTACATCTTTTTGTTGCTTGTCCACAAATGCAGTATAAGCTTGCTGTAAATCAGCTTCAGTTACCGCAAGGTTTGCTTTCGGCAATAATGCTGGTGTAAGCACAACATAATCAACATCAACACTGGCAACTTGCTTAAACTCGTTTTTATGCTTGTTGTAATAGTCAGCAATTTCTTGATTCGATACTGTCACACCTTTTTTATAATCATCTAACTTAATACTTGCCAAATGCAAAGTACGTTGTTCCGTTTGCAAATTAGCTAACTGCTGTACATCAGACTTGCTCACCAATGCATAATCCATCAATGATGTTGAAATCATTTTAAGAGCATGGTCTTGACGCAAGCTAGCAATCAACGCCTGATTCGTCATTCCCACAGAACGTAAATAGTTTTCATATAATTTTTGTGAAAACTGTCCATTTTCTTGGAAGCTTGGCTGCTGAGCTAACATTTGCTCAAGCTGTACATCACTTAAAGTCATACCTAACTTTTCAGCTTGCTGTTGCAACAAACTGCGTGCAACAAGTGCATCCAATGCTTTTTCTTGAATGACAGGTAAATTTAAAAGAGACTCATCACCTTTGACCAATGACAAATACTGGTCTTTATAGTTCTTGGTTGCACTTTCTAATTCTTTATTAGAAATATCTTGACCGTTTACCGATTTCGCAACGTCTGCTTTATTGCTACCACTAAAATATCCTTCAATCCCTACAAGTGCTAAAGGGGTCAAAAACAAAACGAGCAGGACTTTACCCAACCAACCCTTAATGAGAGTACGAAACGATTCCATAAGAATTCCAATATTTTATTTCGGGGCAATTTTAACTGAAAAACAAAGACGAATGAATGCAGAATAAAGATCAAATTAACTTTTTCATTCAATAAATAAAAAACGCACCCTGAATGGTGCGTTTATTGATTTAAAAAGATTACGCAACCGAATCTTTTAAACCCTTACCAGCTTTGAAGCTAGGTACTTTACTTGCTTTGATTTGAAGTTCTTCACCAGTCTTAGGGTTACGACCAGTACGAGCAGCACGTTCTTTCACGCTGAAAGTACCGAAACCAACTAAAGTAACCGTGTCACCTTTTTTAAGTGCTTCAGTGATTGATGCAATTGTCGCATCGAGTGCCTTACCAGCATCCGATTTAGACACTCCCCCTTTTTCAGCAATCGCATCAATTAATTCTGATTTATTCATGATAAAAAATATCCTCTTAATATCGTTTGTTAAGATCCAAGGCTATAGTTTAAAAGGCCATGACGCCTTTATAGCAATGCTTTGGGGGAGAACGCAATACTAGAAAGACCTTTTAATTAAAATAAATACTGAAAAACGACATAAACGGACCAGTTACCTGCATTTTTTTTACTTTTTATTCAATTTAGCCTTCAATTGGTTATTTTCTTCAATCAATGCATCCACTTTGATATGCAACTGCACAAGAAGCTGTTCGATATGCTGAAGATCCTTCGGCGTCACCAAGCCAATACGATTCAAAGAGTGATTTACGCCCGTATCTAAAATCTTTTCAACTTTGTCTTTGGTATCTGTTACAGACTCTTTGGCTTTCTCTGTGACCTTGCCAACCGTATTGTCTGCGAAATCGACTGTTTTCGACTCAAGCTCTTCACCGACCTTGACCAGTGAGTCAAACAATTTATTTCCTTCTTCTTCAGCACGTGAAAAAGCACCCAAACCAGCAAGCCAAATTTGTTGTGTATATTTTTTGAAATCCAGTGCAGATTTTTTAGAACTCTTTGATTTTGGCTTAGTTTTTACTTCAGCTTCTTCGTTAGGATTTTCTATGTTTGAGTTATCCATTGACCATTACTCCTAAGCTCTTTACAAACAGTATGTCGTATTTAACCATAAAAATGTTTTTATAATATCAAAGTTAAGACTTGATCGTTTTAAAAAACTGTTCTACAAAGCAATAAAGTCATGTAAATTATTTTTAACAATTGAGTAAGGATACTCAAAGTTTACTGATTTTATTGTTTTAACGTTATTGGCAAGGAAAAAGAGATCTATGAGTGATACGCAACAAAGACATAAACACCCCCATTTGTTGCTAAACATTGTCATCATTGTTTTAGAAACTTTTTTCTCCTTCGTCCTTACGCATGATGCGGGATTGCGCTTGCAAGCAAAAAAGCTCATCGATAAAAAGATGACGATTCGCATCAATAGCTACATTCCGTTCTTTGACTTTTATATCCAATTTACCGAAAAAGGTCTGTTGTTCGATATGAAAGCACTGGATCGTAACATCGATTTAGAGATTAATAGCACACTCATCGATCTGATTAAGATTTTTGTGTTTAACAATCAGCGTAGCATTACCAATATGCGTATCCTTGGTGATGCCGTTCTCGCTGAAGAATTTTTAGATTTACTTCCACACCTTACGCTCTCGAGCATTCTGGCAAACTGGAAACAATGGTTAAATCTATTCAATGATGAAGCTGAAGCCGTTGCATCTCAGCAACGCATTGCCCCACTCTTAGATAAAATTGATCAGCAGCGCTCTGAAATCAACACTTTGTTGGTTGAAGTAAAACAATATCAAAACCGTATTCACCGCCTGCAAAAACGTCAGCGCTTGATTAATATCAGCTTTGCGGTATTGAGCTTTATTTTCATTGCCTTTTTTGTTTATAATACGTGGATACAATAATTCCAATATATTTTACTTTTCACACTGATAATGACAATTTAAAACTTGACTATTTTAGTCGGAATTCATAAAATTTACCTATCTAGTCTAACCATGTGTACCGAATCATGCGTCTTACAACTCGCGGTCGTTACGCAGTGACTGCTCTACTTGATTTAGCTTTGCAGCCAACTGAACAAACGATCACGCTTGCGGAAATAGCAGCACGCCAATCCATTTCAGTCGCTTATTTAGAACAGTTATTCGCAAAACTTAAACGTCATGGGTTAGTTTCAAGCGTTCGTGGTGCAAATGGTGGCTATCACCTTGCGCGCACTGCAAGTGAAATCACCGTGCTAGAAATTATCGAAGCTGTAAATGAAACTGTTGATGCAACCCGTTGTGACCACAAAGGCAACTGCCAGAATGGTGCAATGTGTTTAACGCACGACTTATGGCAAGAACTCTCCCACCATATTGCCGATTATCTCGCAAAAATCACGCTTGCTGATTTAATTGCGCGTGACAACGTTCAAACTGTTGCTCTACGCCAAAATTCACCAAGTTTAGATTCAGCCCTTCTATCGGTTACAGGTATTTGACATGAAACGTCCAATTTATCTTGATTACGCAGCAACCACTCCTGTACTGCCTGAAGTTGCAGAACGTATGGTGGAGTGTTTAACGTTCGAAGGGACTTTTGGTAACCCTGCGTCACGTTCACATGCTTATGGTTGGCAAGCCGAAGAAAAAGCTGAGTATGCGCGTGAGCAAGTTGCAAATTTAATCAAAGCAGACCCTCGTGAAATCGTTTGGACTTCAGGTGCGACTGAATCTGACAACCTTGCATTAAAAGGGATTGCTCAATTCTACGGCTCAAAAGGCAAACACATCATTACAAGTAAAATCGAACACAAAGCTGTGTTAGATCCTTGCCGTGAGCTTGAAGAACAAGGTTTCGAAATTACATATTTAGAACCAGAACCACGTACAGGTTTAATTACACCTGAAATGGTTAAAGCAGCTTTACGCCCTGATACCATTCTTGTATCACTCATGATGGTGAACAATGAAATCGGTACCGTAACAGACGTTGCTGCAATTGGTGAATTAACTCGTGCCAATAAAACATTCTTCCATGTCGATGCCGCTCAAGCAGCTGGTAAAGTTGAAATTGATCTTTCAACCATGAAAGTCGACTTGATGAGTTTCTCTGGTCACAAAATTTATGGCCCTAAAGGTATTGGTGCACTTTTTGTTCGCCGTAGCCCACGTGTTCGCTTAAAAGCACAAATGCACGGTGGTGGTCATGAGCGTGGTATGCGTTCTGGTACTTTAGCGACACACCAAATTGTTGGTATGGGTGAGGCTTTTGAAATTGCTGGCAAAACGATGCAAGCAGAGCAAGAGCGTATCCGTAAATTACGCGACAAGCTTTGGAATGGTTTACAAGACCTTGAACAAGTGTTCTTGAATGGCCACCCAACACAAAACGTTGCAAACTATCTAAATGTCAGCTTCAACTTTGTTGAAGGTGAATCACTGATGATGGCACTGAAAGATGTTGCTGTTTCAAGCGGTTCAGCATGTACATCTGCAACTTTAGAGCCTTCATACGTTTTACGTGCTTTAGGTTTATCTGATGAGTTAGCACACAGTTCAATCCGTTTCAGTTTTGGTAAATACACAACTGAAGCAGATATTGATCACGTGTTAACAATTACCAAAGCTGCAGTTGAGAAGTTGCGTGAACTTTCTCCGCTTTGGGATATGTACAAAGAAGGTATCGACCTTTCAACAGTTGAATGGGCTGAACACTAATTCATTGAACCCTCAATTGAAAAACGTGTTTTTACCCTCATATTAATATTAGGCTGACCCCGAGGTTTGGAGAAGCAACATGGCTTATAGCGAAAAAGTAATTGATCATTACGAAAACCCTCGTAATGTTGGCGTTTTAGACAAAAATGCAGAAAACGTAGGTACAGGTATGGTCGGTGCACCAGCGTGTGGCGACGTAATGCGTTTACAAATTCAAGTCGATGACAATGGCGTAATTGAAGAAGCTCGCTTCAAAACTTACGGCTGTGGTTCTGCAATTGCATCAAGTTCTCTTGTAACCGAGTGGTTAAAAGGTAAAACGCTTGATGAAGCTCAATCAATCAAGAATATTGATATTGCGACTGAGCTTGCACTTCCACCAGTAAAAGTACACTGCTCTGTATTGGCTGAAGATGCAATTAAAGCTGCGATTGAAGACTATCGTGGCAAGAAAGCGAAAGCTTAATTGATGAACGAAATAACATTGGAGTTTTCATGATCCATTTAACTGAAAATGCTGCGAGTCACATCAGCAATTACCTGCAAAATCGTGGTAAGGGCGAAGGCATTCGTATTGGCGTGAAAACTTCGGGTTGTTCTGGGTTGGCTTATGTACTTGAGTTTGTCGATGATGTCGACACGCATGACCAAGTATTTGAACAACTTGGTGTTAAAGTATTTGTTGACCCGAAAAGCTTGGTTTATCTCAATGGTTTAGAGATGGACTATGTCAAAAATGGTCTAAATGAAGGCTTTGAATTTAACAACCCAAATCAAAAAGGTGAATGTGGTTGCGGTGAATCATTTACTGTTTAACTGGCAACACCCCTCTTTCTTTTCGTCAAAACAGTGTGTTCCGCACTGTTTTAACGTATTTATCAATAGCGGAATTCATCTCCCATGAATCATTTTGAGTTGTTCCAATTACCCGAAGCACTCGATATAGATTTAGCAGCTTTAAAAAAACAGTTTTTAAGTTTGCAACAGCAATATCACCCAGATAAAGCCACTGACAAAGATCTGGCATTGATCAAGTCGAGCGAAATCAATCAGGCATTTAAAGTACTTTCACAAGTTGATAGTCGTGCTGCGTATCTGCTTGCCTTAAAAAAACAAGATCATCATCTGGATCAATCCATTAGTGATTTTGAATTTTTGCAATCTGCACTCGAAATGCGTGAACAATTAGATGAAGCAACATCTACAGAGCAATTAAATACACTAAAAGTTGAAATTCAACAGTGGATCGATGGTTTAGTTCGCGAATTTAAAATTGATTTTGCTGACGAAGACTGGGCAGAAGCACGTGATACTGTTCGTAAATTACGTTTTTTCCAACGTGTTATGAATGATATTGATAAAGCTGAAGATCGCATGTTGGACGAAGAAGAGAGCTTCGACCTCGATGATGATTTTTAATCCGCTGTTACCGATTATTTTCAAGGGATACCGCACGCATGGCGCTTTTGCAAATTGCTGAACCAGGTCAAGCTACTGCCCCGCATCAACATCGTATTGCGATCGGCATTGACTTAGGGACAACCCACTCTTTAGTGGCGACAGTGCTATCGGGAAAACCGAAAGTTCTACAAGATGACAAAGACCGAGTATTACTGCCGTCTATTGTTCACTATGCAAAGGATGCAACCACGTTTGGCTATGAAGCTAAACCTTTTATGCTGACTGATCCTAAAAATACAGTTGTTTCAGTAAAACGCTTTATGGGTCGCTCGCAAGCAGATATCAAATTCCAGCATCCCTACACACTCGTAGGTGCAGAAAATGAAATGCCGGCATTTGAAACCGCTGCTGGTCGTAAAACACCAGTCGAAATTTCTGCTGAAATTTTAAAACAGTTAAAAGATCGTGCTGAAGCAAGCCTGAGTAATCCGGTAAATGGTGCGGTGATTACCGTTCCTGCTTATTTTGATGAAGCACAACGTCAAGCCACACGTGATGCTGCTCAACTCGCAGGCTTAAATGTTTTACGTTTATTAAATGAACCTACAGCAGCCGCTGTTGCGTATGGATTAGATCAAGACACCAATCTCAGTACTGACCGTAACTACGTCATTTACGATCTAGGTGGTGGTACTTTTGACGTATCGATTTTACGTTTTTCGCAAGGCGTATTTGAAGTTCTTGCAACAGGTGGACACACGGCCCTTGGTGGTGATGATCTTGATCGCTTAATCGTAAAATGGGCGAAAAAACAGCTCAATATCGATACTTTAAGTGATGAAGAATACGCTGTTTTCATCATGGCCGCACGTCAAGCCAAAGAACATTTAACAGACCATGATTCTGCTGAATTAAAACTATTGGATGATCGTCTGACTTTAGATCGTTCAACTTTCGAATCTATTATTCAAGTTGCACTCGATAAAACCATGAGTGTCTGCAAACGGGTATTACGCGATGCCAAACTTGAACTCGATGACATTGAACATGTGGTTCTTGTGGGCGGCTCTACCCGCTCTTATGCAGTACAAAAAGCGGTACGTGAATTATTCAAGCGTGAACCTCTTTGCACTATCAACCCAGATGAAGTGGTTGCGATTGGCGCATCAATTACTGCCAATCAGCTCATTGGTAATAGCCAAGATGGCTCATTATTACTTGATGTGACCCCACTCTCTCTTGGCCTAGAAACCATGGGTGGACTGGTTGAACGTTTGATTTCACGAAACACTGCGATTCCTGTTGCACGCCGTCAAGAATTTACCACTTATCAAGATGGCCAAACCGCGATGTTGATTCATGTGGTGCAAGGTGAACGTGATCTGGTTGAGCATTGCCGTTCATTGGGACGCTTTGTATTACATGGCATCCCACCAATGACTGCTGGTCAAGCGCGTATTGAAGTAACGTTCCAAGTCGATGCCGATGGCTTACTCACAGTATCTGCGAAAGAAACAACGTCTGGTGTTCAAGCACAAATCGATATCAAACCATCTTATGGTCTATCTTCGGCAGACACTGAGCGCTTACTGGTTGAAGGTTTCCAATATGCAGAGGAAGATAAACATCTTCGTCACTTGCAAGAAACCAAAGTTGAAGCACAACGTGAGTTGGAGGCTTTAGAGCAAGCGTTAAAAGCAGATACTGATTTGCTCTCTCAGCAACAGGCTCGTGACTTAATTCTTGCTGCTGAAGCGTTAAGAGCCCGTCTTAAAACAGATGAGCTGGCAGCGATTGAACATGCCGTTCAACAACTTAAAATTCATAGCGATGCCTTTGCCGCGCTTCGTATGAACCGACATATTGACCATGCCTTAAAAGGTACGAAACTTGAAGATTGGTCAAACTCAAACTAAAGGTATAGGTGATCAATATGCCACGTATTAAAGTTCTTCCTCATGCACAAATTTGCCCTGAAGGTGCAGAATTTGAAGTCGAACATAACGCCAATTTATGCCAAAGCTTATTAAAAAATGGCATTAAAATTGAACATGCTTGTGACATGTCTGCAGCCTGCACCACGTGTCACGTGGTTGTACGTAAAGGTTTTGACAGCCTTGAAGAGATGAATGATGTAGAAGCCGACTTACTTGACCGTGCATGGGGCCTAGAACCAGATTCTCGCCTGTCTTGCCAAGTAGAGATCGTTGATGAAGATTTAGAAATCGAGATTCCTAAATACACCATCAACCATGCTTCGGAAAATCATTAAAGATATCTAAATCGATTAATTTCCAAAGTTCAAATAAAAACTCTTCGTTCACGAGGAGTTTTTTATTTATTAAGAAAAATAAATAAACACAGCAAAATCACGGCTAAAAAGGGCAAGAAAAACCAACTAAGTTTAGTTTTTGATGAACTTGTAACAGCAGATTCTCGCGGTATTTGTTCTTCAAAAATTTGAGGTAATTTAGGTTGAAGTAGAATTTCTTCTAAATATACTTTATTCGTAATCTTATTAAGTACCTCCTTCTCCACATCATATAAACCACCACCATTTTCTCGCGCAGCCAGTTCCAGCCACTTATCTTTAAAGAAGTTATTTGGCCAAAAATAAGATGGTAAAGGCATAATATAATTAGGGTTTTGCTCTGACACAATGATTGGAAAAACCTTCATTGCAAGAAGCCCACCTGGTAAATGTCGATACTCAAACCACATGGAAGACATCTTTAAGGGTAAAGTCGCTAAACTTTGTGGAAAAGGATAATTAAATACTCGTGTAAATTCATTGGTCAAATGCGCTGCATAATTCTGTTGATCCAAGACATTTGGAGTAGTTCCCTTTAGGGAAAACAATTGCTCTGCCGCTTCCACAAGTTGAACAGGCTGCATTTTCCCCGATGGATCAAATACAACCTCTCCAGCACACGATATCCACTCAGGTTCAAATAAATTCCTATTCGCTTGTACCAATGATGCCCAGACAATTTTACCCGTCGTATATAACATAGGCATTGCTTTGATTTGAGCATAAAGCGGATCATCATACATCCACATAGAAGGTGCTACCTGTAAATATGGTCTTAATGGTTTTGGTAATTTTAAGATTAAATCCTTAATATCCAAATTATCCAGCATCGCCGTATTTAGGTTTTCTATCACTTGCTGCATTTTTTATTTATTCTCTTTATTAGAATTAAGATATCAACAAAACTTCGGTGCAATTGTTTCCCAAAACCATACAACGATTGTTTCACTAGAAATAACAGCTTGAATTAAAAAAATTATACTGAAGATTATCTGACTTCATCATCCAAAGTCAGTTTTGGGATGCCCTGTGCATTGGTAATTTTTTGCTGGGTCTTGATCCGCTGAACCATATTTTCCAAGATCTCGACCAGCTCTGGATATTCATAGTTCTGTACTTCTTCCAGATTCAGAACCAAATGGAAGCCTTTATAATCGAAATCGAACCATTTTTGCGTATCTGATTTTTTGCCTGTGAATTTCTCCATCACCTGCCATGTTTTAACAGGACCTTGAATGCCTTTTAGATAAATTGGCACCTTAGGCACACACAAAAACTCATTTTTAATCAGTTGATGGGTATCATCTGCAATCAGAATTTCATCAACTTCAGCCGCAGACTGCAAACGTGCTGCCAAGTTTACGTCACGACCAACAATGGTATAGGCCATACGATGAGAAGCACCATAGTTCCCGACGTGACAATAACCTGTACTAATGCCCATACGGATATGCAAAGCGGGATAACCCATTTTCTTCCAGCGTTCACGTAATAATTTCATTTGTTGTCGCATCGCAATCGCCATTTCTACGCAAGATTTTGCATCTTGCTCAACGCCTTGCGAATTTGGATCACCAAAGAAAATAAGAATCGCATCACCCATAAACTTGTCGACTGTCGCCTCATACTGTTTTGCAATTTCAGTCATATGACTCAAATAATCATTCAGTAGGAAAGCTAAATCGTCTGGGATTAAGGTTTCAGAAAGTTCAGTAAAACCTTGAATATCCGAGAAGAAAATGGTTAGTTTTTTACGCTTATATTCAATTTTTGCCTCTGCCTCACCACGCATGATTGACTGCCATAACTGCAATGGCGCATAACGGCTAAGCTGATTGGCAAATGCAATATAGCGCGTCATTTGATTATGATAATGCTGGCGTTGTTGCCCCAGAATATTCAAGCGACGGTGCTGATAATAGTTACCAATCACGATAAACATCATCAAACCAAGCAAACTAACGACTGTTAATTCAGGATTGGTTGGTTCGAAATATTCTTCCGCGCCAAAAATCACAAAAGTACTGAAATAGAAAACAATGACGCCAATCAAACCGATTAAACAAGAGACTGGCAGAGAAATTTTATTGTTCAATCCGACATACAGCAATCCAAATAGGATCGTAAAGGTGGGAACTAAACTGAGATGCAATGCGGCAAGAACCAGCGCAATGATCACAGCCTCATTGCCGAAAAGAACATTTTTTTCTATTTTTTTATCAAATTTATATTGCAGCCATTTTTCTAAACGGGGACAAAACAGAAAATAAATGAGTAATAAAGGAAGAAGGTAGAGTTGATAGCTAGCACTAGTTGAGGTAAATGTATAAATTACCAGAATTAGTGACAGAATCGAATATCCCATCAAACGATGAAAATAAGCAAACTGTCTAGGTTCTTTATCAATCAACCTATCTAGTGGCACTCTATCCTCCTTTTTTTATTATAGAATACTGTATTTATTCTATTTTCTGGATCAGTCCATACGCCAATCAAATGGCATATCACCCTGTCCACGCAATGCCAGCATTAACGTTTGACGCATGTGCGCAAGTACTTCATTGCTATAAGGCACCGCTGGTGTTCCCCACACTGGCTTAGGCCATGCAACATCATTTTGATAACGTACTACATGATGAAAATGAAGCTGAGGAACAACGTTTCCTAAAGCTGCTACATTCATCTTGTCTGCACGGAATACACGTGACAATTGGCTTGATAACCAGCTCGATTCACGTAAAAACTGTTCTTGGTCTGCTTGGCTTAATTCATATAATTCTGTGACACCTGGAACACGCGGAATCAGGATCAACCAAGGAAATTGCATATCATTCATTAAACGACATGTTGAAAGCGGGAAGTCGCCTACAAAAAATGTATCTTGAGCAAGTTGTGGATGCAAACTAAACATATCTTTATAAATGATGCAGAATAATGATGATCAATACTATCACATCAGTTTTGATGTGAATATTATTAGTAACCCGTTTGATTACAAATAACAATGATTTTCCTCATTTATTGCATGAACATCTGATCAAAAACAGGAATGCATTTGCTAAAAAACAGAACTTGCTCAATTAACCATCAAATCAAGTGCTTAAAAGCCTCAATTTAACTCACTCAATAACTTATTCAACAAGTCCACAATAAACTGAATCCGTTTATCGTACTCTGCTAATTGCACCATAACTTTCAAGCGTTGACCACCTTCCATTCGGTAATAGGTCGGATTTTTCTGCATTAGTTGAATGATACTGATCGCCTGTACAGGGGTATCAGGTGCAAACTCGATGTATCCCCCATTAGTATTGATGTCAATTTTGGTAATACCTAACTGCTCTGCACGCAAGCGCAGCTGATGCACACTAAACAATTGCTTCACAGGTTGTGGTGGAATACCAAAACGATCAATCAACTCCATACGAATATTGTCGAGTTTCTCTTGGCTATCGGTATTACTGATACGCTTATAGAACAACAAACGTTGATGGACATCACCTAGATAGTCATCTGGGATCAAGGCTGGCATATGCAAGTTAATTTCGGCTGTTAATGACAACGGCGCATCAAAATTAGGTGTTTTACCTTTTTGAATGGCTTTGGTCGCTTTTTCGAGCATTTCCATATACAGGCTATAACCAATCGCCTGCATTGAGCCGCTTTGCTGCTCACCAAGTAATTCACCCGCGCCTCGAATCTCCAAGTCTTCAGTTGCCAGCATAAAACCAGCACCCAAAGTTGAAGCACGTTGAATGGCATCTAAACGTTTTTCAGCATCACCTTTCAGGTGCTTGATCGATGGAACCAATAAATAGGCATAGGCTTGGTGATGCGAACGTCCGACACGACCACGCAATTGATGTAATTGCGCAAGTCCTAATTTATCGGCACGCTCAATGATGATGGTATTGGCATTTGGGACATCAATACCTGTTTCGATGATGGTTGAGCACACCAACACGTTATATTCTTTGTGATAGAACTGCTGCATCACCTGCTCAAGTTCACGTTCACGCATTTGCCCATGTGCCACAGCCACCCGTGCTTCAGGGACTAAATTACGAATTGTTTCAGCGGCACGTTCAATGGTATCCACCTCATTATGCAATAGGTAAACCTGACCACCACGTAACAACTCACGCAGAATCGCTTCTTTGACTGAATCATCAGTATGTTCTTGTACAAAGGTTTTAACGGCTAAACGACGTGCTGGTGGTGTTGCAATGATCGACAGATCACGCATACCAGAGAATGCCATATTTAAAGTACGTGGAATTGGCGTCGCCGTTAGAGTCAACATATCCACATCAGCACGTAAGGCTTTAATCCGTTCTTTATCACGGACACCAAAACGGTGTTCCTCATCGACAATCATAAGTCCAAGATTCTTGAACTGGATATTTTCTTGCAGAATTTTATGCGTGCCGACCACGATGTCGACTTTACCTTCGGCAAGATCTTCAATGATTTTTAGGTGGGTTTTATTGCTGCCAAAACGCGACAATACTTCAATACGTACCGCTGTATCGGCAAAACGATCTTTAAAGGATTCATAGTGTTGCTGTGCTAACAAAGTCGTCGGTACCAGAACTGCAACTTGCTTATTATTTTGTACCGCAACAAATGCTGCACGCATTGCCACTTCGGTTTTACCAAAGCCCACATCACCACAAACCAAACGATCCATCGGTTTGGCCAGCTGCATATCATGGATGGTTGCTTCAATTGCGTTAGCTTGGTCTAAAGTTTCTTCATAGGCAAAGCCACTGGAGAATTGCATATATCCCGTATGATCCAGCTCAAAAGCAAAACCAGGTTTGGATTGACGACGGGCCTGAATATGTAATAGCTCTGCGGCAACATCATGGATTTGTTCCAAAGCTTTGCGCTTCGCTTTGCTCCAAGTATCCGTACCCAATTTATGCAGTGGGGCTAAATCAGGATCACCCCCACTATAGCGGCTAATCAGATGTAAATTGGTTACCGGCACATAGACTTTCGCACCATCTGCATAATCAAGCTGCAAGAATTCATGATCCTGCTCATCGATTTCTAGCGTAATTAAACCTGCATAACGCCCTACACCATGATCGATATGCACCACAGGTGCACCAATACTCAGCTCGGTTAAACTACGAATCAAGAACTCTTCAGATACTTCTTGCTGACGCTTACGACGGCGCTGCACCACACGGTGTTCATAAAGTTGATTTTCCGAAATCACCGACAGCTGATTACTCAGCAACAGCCCTCGATCTAGTGGCGCACTGGTAATCGCAACCTGCAACTTATCTTTTTGGAACTGAGCAAAACTGTCTACGTTTTGAATTTCACCCAATACACCACGCAACGCATCTTTTAAGGTCTCACGGCGACCAGCACTCTCAGCGACCAATAAAACAGGATGCTTGGCTTGGTCGATATAATGTTTTACTGCCTCAAACGGTTGTTCTTTTTTCGGATCAACTGCTAGTTTAGGTGGTTGTTCAGCCGCGACATTGAGTACACCCGCCTTGGTCTCGAAAGCTTCTGCTGAAGCCAAAATTCGAGGGAATTGATTTAATGCCTGTAAAACATGGTTAGGCATTAAAAATAATTCTTCTGGCGGTAGGATTGGTTGATCAATGTTATGACGTCGATCTTCATAACGACGCATCACTTCTTTCCAGAAGTTCATTAAATCATCTTCAATTTCACTATTTGTAATGACAACGCAATTATCTGGTAAGTATGTCGTCAACATACTCTGCGCTTCCATCAGCTTCTTATCAAAAAATAATGGCAAATAAAACTCTAAACCGGGCGTTGCAATTCCCTCTAATACATCCTGATAAATCGGATTTTTCTTTGGATTTGCAGTTGGGAAGCTTTCTGCATAGCGATCTCTAAAGGTAGAGCGCCCTTCTTTGAGTGGAAACTCTTTTGCAGGCAACACCGTAAAGTTCTTTAAGGATTCCGTCGTTCTTTGAGTTTCTGGATCAAAGAACTTTAGACTTTCAATTTCATCATCAAATAAATCAATTCGAATCGGTTCATCTTGTCCAGATGCAAAAATATCCATGATGCTACCGCGAACTGCAAATTCACCATGATCATAAACCGTGTCAACTAAACGATAGCCTGCTTGAACCAATTGTTTCTTTTGTGCTTCGAGGTCTAACTTCTGCCCGACTTTGATATCAAAGTGCTCACCCACGACCCACGAATAAGGGGCAACACGTTGCGCCAAGGTGCTGGCAGAAACCAGTAAAATACCCTTTTGTGGCATATTCGATAAAATTGCTAAACGTTCAGAAACAATATCTTGGTGCGGAGACAAGCGGTCATAAGGCAAAATTTCCCAATCAGGGAAAATAACAGGCGTTATGCCATAAAACTCAAGCTCACTTTCAAGCTGGGCAAGATGTTGATTATTCCTTGCAATAATCACATAAAGATTCGAATTTTGAGTGGCAATTTCTTTAAATAATAATGCAGCTGATGATCCAAGTAAGGAACCGACCCAGCGTTTTTCACCCGCTTTGAATTGTTGTAAGTTTAATTGAGAGATTTCTTGTTGAAACATAGAGAAAATCATGCAATCTAAAAAGATAAGTTCCCTATTTTAGCATGATGTTTTTTGAGGAGTGTGAGTTTTTCTACGACTGATTTGAGCTTCCGCTTCTTATAAATTACCGTCTAATTATTTCCTCAGGCGTGATATAAATTTCAGCATCGTCACCTTGTACTGTTGCATGAAGTTTGTTTGCAATCTCAATCATTTTCCTAATCGCTTCAGGACTTGGATTTTTAATCGATAAACTACAAGAATCATGACTATATATTAGTGGAATTTCTTGCTTATCAATAAGAATTAGAAAGTCTTGTGCTGAATTCTGGAGATCACTTTTTACTGATGGATCTAGCATCATATAAGCGTGCCATTCTGCAGGAGTAATACATTCCCCCTCATTAAAATAAAATTCTTTTTTTGTGATATGTAAATCATAGCCCGCATAGCTGACTTGGCAAACAATGAATAGAATGAGTAAAATTAATTTAAACATCTTTTTATTTATCTCATCTTTTAAAATTACTTAGGCTATTTTCCTATTTAAATAAAAGAAAGCCCTGATAGAGCTTTCCTCTTTAACACTTTGATCTAAACATCAATTTTAAAACCTAAATTAACATCACAAGCTGCCTGACCACCACGAACACCAAAATTTTCTGAAGGCAGTTCACGAAGCATAATTTTTACATGATCTTTAGGAATGCCTATCGGCTCAAGATTATGCACAATCAATTTATACAGCTGACGTTTCGCATCTAAAGAGCGTCCAAGAAATGCATCAATACTAATCAAGGTATAACATTCGGGTTTTGCCTTTTCAGGCGGGCATTGAAAGCGATGTGCTTCATGCACAATTAAACGTACATTCCGATCACTGGCCATGATTTTAAAAGCATCTCTCAGTGCCGTATGCACTGCCTCCATGATCTCCAGTTCAACTGCGACTGGATATTGTTGCCTAACTTCAATAAGCACACTTGGCATGTTTTTATTCTCCTACGAACTAGCGTCATTAAATTTTGGTATTGTTTCTTATATTATTTAAAACTTGCTCTGACGATATTAAATAAACTTGAGCAATCTGACTTTATCAATACTGTAATCAAATCATGCTTAACTGCAGGCAATAAAAAAGCACTCTTCAGTCAATCCCGAAGAATGCTTTTCATCAAACAATTATGATGATGCTAGTTTTGCATTTGGGAAGAAACGATCTTCTACCAAGTCATAACACCACTGAAAGATGAATGTATACACCAAGATACACATGGTCAAACCAAAATCGAGAATCAAGGCTTCAATAAAGCTCATCTTCATCAAGTACGCAATAATTGGAATGGTTGCAAGCATCAAGCCGCCTTCAAATCCAATAGCATGTAGAATACGGACTGGGATTGTTCTTTGCCATTGATATTTATGTTCCACTTTTTCAAAGTAATGGTTAAAGATCATATTCCAGAAGACGGAAATGACCGCCATGATCGTACCTAAAATACCAGTTACTTCTAGTGGCATACTAAAAATAAAACTTAAAGCAATCGCGATGATGACCAATAAAATCACTTCATAGCTAATTGCATGAATGAGTCTTCTTTTGGAAATCAACATTTCATAACACTCTCTTGTTTGGATAAGTGCCATTTTATTTTTATAATACTGATCAATCCAATTAGGTTCTTTCAGTTTTTTTGACAGATGAATATTAATCAAGAACAACTCATCATGTTTCAAACCGTTATTGAAACAGGTTCATTTTCGGCTGCGGCACGTAAATTAGGCAAAGTCCCTTCTGCAGTGAGTATGTCGATTGCCAATTTAGAAATTGATCTCAATCTCAATCTATTTGAACGGGTTGGACGTGAACCCATCCCGACAGCAGAAGCCACTGTGCTTTATGAGAAAACACAACAATTATTGATTGAAATGAATCAATGGAAGCAGCATGCGCATGCATTGAGCACAGGCTTAGAGTCGACCTTAAATATTGTGGTAGTTTCAGAACTGCTCTATACCAACTGGACCGACTACATCACCCTGCTAGAACAGCAATTCCCTAGTCTGGCGATTAATATCTTTTCAGCACCACAAGAAGATGCTTTACAGATGTTATTGGATCAATCTGCGCAGTTGGCATTGATGTTTGAACGAGAGCAACTGGACAGCCGTGAACAATTCGTAGAACTTAAACGAGAAGCGCTTGTGCCTGTGATTGCCAAGAGCCATCCTTTGGCACTTCTGGATAAAGTTTCTTTTGAGCAAGCCGTACAAACGCGCCAAATTGTGGTGGCGAGCCGTGATCATAGCATCAAGCCTGAATTGCTTTATTCTAAGGACTATTGGCGTACCGACAATCATCATTCAGCGTGTATGATGATTATTCGTAATTTAGGTTGGGGTGTGTTGCCATTACAGATGTTCAATGAAAATCCAGAACTTAAAAAGAAACTCAAGATTTTGGATATGTATGATTTCACCCCTAAATTTGAATACTATGTTGATCTGGTCTGGAGTCGTGAAAGTGAATTAGGGGTTGCTGCCAAATACTTGATCGATCATATCCGACAGCAGCGTAAACACAATGAGGGATAAGCGGTCACCAGATAAACAATTCTGCAAACAAATGCAGGGCTTTGCTTTCACGTAGATTGTGTTATAACAGAAGTTACCAATAATATTGTTTATGTAAGAACGCTATATCAATGACTCAGACCGCATTACACCAATTAAAAAATTTAACCACCGTTGTTGCTGATAGTAGTGATCTAGAAGCGATTGAAAAATTTCGCCCACTCGATGCAACGACCAATCCATCACTCATTACCGCTGCGGCTGAACAACCAGAAAGCCGCGAGCTGATAGAAGATGCTTATACTCAAGCTAAGCAGGAAGGCTATCAACGTGATGAACTGATTGAACGTACCATTGATATTTTGACTGTGAAGTTTGGTGTCGAAATTTTAAAATTGATCGATGGTCGTGTTTCTACCGAAGTCGATGCTTCTCTTTCTTACAACACTGAAGCGACAATTGCCAAAGCACGTGAGTTATCTCAGCTCTATCAAGGATACGGCATTGAACAATCCCGTATCCTGATTAAAATCGCGTCAACATGGGAAGGTATTCAAGCTGCAAAAGTGCTTGAAGCTGAAGGTATTCCATGTAATCTCACTTTGTTATTCGGTTTACATCAAGCTCAGGCTTGTGCTGATGCGAAAGTCACATTGATCTCACCTTTTGTAGGTCGTATTTTAGATTGGTATAAAAAAGCTGAAGGCGTTGAGCAATATCCTATTGCCAAAGACCCAGGCGTGCTGTCTGTGAAGAAAATTTATAATTACTACAAACAGCATGCCATTCCGACACAAGTAATGGGCGCAAGCTTCCGCAGTACTGCACAAGTGCTTGGTTTAGCAGGTTGTGACTTACTTACGATTGCCCCAAATCTGTTGGCACAGTTGGAACAAGACCAACAGCTTGTTGAACCTCAACTGAGTGCTGAATTTGCGCAACACGCAGAAAAAATTGAACGTGCAGCACAAAGCAAAGAGAGTTTTAAAGCTGAACTTGAGCAAGATTTGATGGCTTTCCAATTACTACAAGGGGGTATTGATGGCTTTATCAAGGCCCGTGATCAACTGAGTTTGTTGTTACGTCAGTCTTTTGGTATTGATGCTGAAATCAAACCCTAATTAGTCGATTTTTCACCAATAAAAACCGATTTTTGTTATATTAGCGAAAATCGGTTTTTTAATGAGTTCATTGTGTTCGGTATAACAGATTTAACCACTTATATTATTGGTACAATCTTAATTGTGTTATTACCTGGCCCTAACTCTCTCTATGTCATGTCCGTCGCTTCGCGTTATGGCATTCGTACTGGTTATGCGGCAGCTTGTGGTGTATTTACAGGAGATTCCATTTTAATCCTGTGTACGGTATTAGGTGCAGCATCCTTACTCAAAGCCTTCCCGATCCTGTTTATTATTCTTAAATTAACAGGGGCTTGTTATCTCGCATACTTAGGTTTTAAATTGCTGCAAGGTGCTTACCAAACTTGGAATAAACCGCCTCATCATGCCGAGCTTGCTGATTTACCTAAACTTGATCAAGTTCATCCTTATCGAACAGCACTCAGTATCAGCTTACTGAATCCCAAAGCAATTCTATTTTTCCTGTCTTTCTTTGTACAGTTTGTAGAACCTGACTATGCCTATCCTGCATTAAGCTTTTTAGTTTTGGCATTGATTGTCCAAATTGTAAGTTTTAGCTATTTAACCGCCTTGATTTTCTCTGGAATTAAACTGGCCAGTTTTTTCAAATATAATTATAAATTGGCAGCCACGGGTATTTGTTTGGTCGGCATCTTATTCTTTGGTTTCGGTTTAAGATTGGCAACTTCGACGCTCACCTAAGCATAAATTTGATTGAATGATCAATTTATTCAATCATTTTAGAACTACGATTTAAGACGCATTAACGATATACTTTTCAACAAATTTTAAACAAGTATAGATGCATAGATGCAACGTCTCCTCCAAGATTTTTCAATTCCAGCAGTTTTTGCTGGCTTTATTACATTCTTAATCGGGATTAGTGTTTCCGCCATCCTCGTCATCCAAGGTGCACAATCTTTAGGTGCTAATACCGCGCAAATCAGTTCTTGGTTTTGGGCATTGGGACTTGCCATTGGTCTCTCGGGCTTGATTCTATCTTGGAAATATAAATATCCAGTTGCTACCGCATGGTCAACTCCGGGGATTGCACTAATCATTGCATCGACTGGGCATTATGATTTATATGAAGCGATCGGTGCTTTCTTGGTCTGTGGTATTGCCATTGCAATTGTTGGTTTTTCAGGAATCTTCCAAAAACTATTGGCCCATATTCCACAAAGTCTGACCTGTGCCATGCTGGCAGGGATTTTATTAAAATTTGGTATTCAGATTTTTAGCAGTTTAGAAAGCCATCTTGGCTTTATTCTCAGTATGCTTGTGATCTATTTGGTTTCAAAACGCTTATTTCCACGTTATAGCATTGTACTGACGGTGATTTTAGGTGCAGCAATTTGCCCACTGTTTATTGACTTTAAACCCCAGTCGATTACGTGGTCACTGACCCAACCGGTATGGATGCAGCCCTCTTTTTCTTGGTCTGCTATCTTAGGCCTAGCTTTGCCACTGTTTGTGATTAATATGACTTCACAAAACTTGCCAGGGATTGCCATGATTAAAAGCTATGGCTACCACCCGCATGTGAATCAATTGGTCGGTTGGACAGGTGTTGCTCATACTGTTTTTGCGCCTTTCGGCTGTTTCTCAATAAACTTAGCGGCAATTAGTGCAGCGGTAAGTTTAGATGATCAAGTGCATCCCGATCCAAGCAAACGTTATATCGCAGGCATTAGCTGCGGTCTGTTCTATATCTTAATGGGGCTCTTTGCAGCAACGCTCGTCAGCCTACTGATGTCATTCCCGCAAATCTTTATTGTGGCGCTTGCAGGGATTGCGCTGTTTGCAACGATTAGCCATAACATTGCAGTCGCTTTTTCAAATGTAGAAGAACGTGAAGCTGCGCTACTCACCTTTTTATGTAGTGCTTCTGGTGTCCAATTCTGGGGCATTGGCTCAGCATTTTGGGGGTTGTTATTGGGTATCTTCGTATTGATGCTATTTAGATTTAAAGCAAAAAATAAGCCTTAGTTGAACTAAGGCTTATTCAAAGCATGCATGGAAAGCATTGCAGATTACTTCTCCTCTAAATCCTTTTGTGCTTCCTCATCATTTAAAATACGTGCTGCTTTTTTAGGACGAATTAATGGCGCTGTTGGACGCGGATGTGAATGTGTATATTGTAAGCCTACGCCTGCATAGACATCATCCGCAGCGATTTCTGTTTCAAAACGCTCATCATCACGATCACGAATTTCATCCGTAATGCGTTGTACTTCGTCTTCATCAACGCCTAATTCTTGCAAGATCACGCCGCCAAATTTGATCGCAGACTCGAAGGTTTCTCGAATCATATAATCCACTTTATGCTTCACTAAATAGAGTGAATGTTCACGGTCATAAGAACGAACCAGCAACTTGGCCAATGGAAATTCATGCGTGACCAATTCCACGATACGATTAGTCGTTTCTTTACTATCAACACAAACCACAATGGCTTGAGCGGTAGATGCACCCGAAGCATGCAGAATATCTAAACGGCAGCCATCGCCATAATAGATTTTAAAACCAAACTTTTCCGCGTTTTGAATCATGTCGATGTCATTGTCAATAATGGTGACATCCACCCCTCTTGCCAATAGTAATTGACTGGTCACTTGACCAAAACGACCAAAGCCAATCATCAGGACACTGCCACTCAAGCCTTCAGCAATATTGACATTGTCCAAATTGATCTGATCTTTGGTTTCGGTAAAACGTTTAAACACAATGCCTAAAATTGGAGTCAATACCATTGATAACACCACAATCGCCGTCAAATTCGACTTGACTGAATTATCAATGACCTGAGCACTGACTGCCGCTGCAAACAGGACAAAAGCAAACTCACCACCTTGTGCCATCAGCAATGCACGATCCAGTGCCTCGGTATGAGAGCTTTTGGTGACTCGTGCCACGATATAAATCATCAGAGCCTTAGCAAACATCATGGCTAAAACACCACTGATGATGAGCTTCCAGTTCTGTGCAACGACGGATAAATCCAGTGACATCCCGACACCGAGGAAGAAAAGTCCCAGTAACAGGCCACGGAAGGGTTCAATATCCGCTTCAATTTGATGTCTAAAGGTCGATTCAGACAGCAATACCCCTGCCAAGAAAGCACCCATCGCCATCGATAAACCGCTGACTTGCATCAACAATGCTGCACCTAAAACCACCAGAAGTGCTGCCGCCGTCATCACCTCTCGGGCTTTTGCCGCGGCAAGCAATCTAAATAACGGATTCAGTAACCAATACCCTGCAGCAATCAAACCTGCAATCGCAATCAGACCAAGACCAATGCTTTCTAAACGGGTCGAAGTACTTTCCACTACATGGTTTGGCGCCATAAAAGCAACAATTGCCAATAAAGGTACAATCAGCAAATCTTCAAATAATAAAATGGCAACAATCTTTTGCCCTTGCGGCTGAGCGATATCACCGCGATCTCCCAACAGCTGCATCACAATGGCCGTAGAAGTCAGGACAAAACCCGCTGCACCGATAAAAGCAACTTGCCAAGTAAAACCAAACAGTAAGCCGACGCCAGTCAATGCCAAAGCACAAGCAACAATTTGCAAGGTACCTAGCCCAAAGATTTCACGCCTTAAACTCCATAAATGTGAGGGCTGCATCTCCAGACCAATCACAAACAAGTACATCACAATCCCAAGTTCTGCAATGTGTAAGATCGAAGCCGAATCATGAAAAAATGCAAATCCAAACGGGCCAATAATCAGGCCTGCAATTAAATAACCAAGGACGGAACCTAAGCCAATACGTTTAAAAATTGGAACGGCAATTACAGCAGCGGCAAGCAAGACCACTGGCGCAATTAAACTGATTGAATGTGCTTCTGAACTCATACTGTTCTCATTGTTATCAAGCTGGCGTCATTTTATGTGAAACAATAGACATTTTATATATCATTAATGAGACAATGTATCCCAATGCCATAATATCGCAACGATTTATAAAGGCTTAATTGATGGTATTTTTATCCCAAAATGCCTGTCGAATTTGCGGCATGGCATTCAGATGATTTGTAATATGTTGCGCTTCTTCTGCATCAATTGACGTGGCAATTAAAGTGACTTCAATTTCGACCTCTTTATCACCAAAAGGTGTTACTTCAATATCTTTGGCAGGATAATTATGGTGTTGCAAGGTTAAATTCAATTCATCCATCACCACCTTACTCTGACTACGGTCACAAATAATATAGATGACATGTAAAACCTCGGTATCGTCATCAATTGGACGACGATCAATGGCATGAACAATCGGTCTTAACAGCGTATTGGCTGCCAAGATAAAAGCCGTTGCCAGTATTGCTTCAATAATAAGATCTGAACCCGCAGAAGCGCCCACTGCGGCTGAGCACCAGAGAGTTGCCGCCGTGTTTAAACCATGAATATTGCCTTCTTGGCGCATAATCACACCCGCACCCAAGAAACCAATACCTGAAACCACATAGGCAATCACGCGGACTGCACCTTCTGCACCCGTTAAATTGGTGGCAATATCGACAAAAATTGCAGCACCAACAGCCACCAAAACATTGGTTCTAAGTCCTGCAGTGCGTTGTCGATACTGACGTTCAAAGCCAATTAATGCACCGAGAATAAAAGCAACGGACAGGCTAACCAATGTGTCCGCAATATTCGATAAATCAATATTTTGTAAAAATTTTAATTGCATCTTATACCTATATTCTTATCAATGATTTAATGATGGATCAACTGAATTTAAGCGCATTATGATGATGGCGTATAACTTAAACCGAGTCCAAACCAATGTTGTTTTAAACGATGTAGACGATCGCCGAAGGAAGCTTCTAAAGTAAGAACATTGGGAATCAAACTATATTGCAACGCTGTCTGGAAAAATGGCGCTTGGCGATCTTGATTATATGTTTCAAGTGTTACACCGACATGCTCAGTCACCGTATAAGTTGAAGCAATTCCCCAGCGAACGAGGCGCTCATCGGTCTGTTGATAACCGAGATTGGTATCCAATGCTAAACGTTGATCTAAAAGTTGAAAACTGACAGGAACATTCAAAAACCAGTTTAAATCCCCATGATGAGCAACATCATCACGGGATAGCTGTAAACTACTAGCAACGCCCCAGTCATTCTCCATTGGCTTTAAAATGCTTTTCGCTTGAACCGAAAAGCCATGAATCTGATCTTGATCTTTACTTGAGTGATAGCCCAAAGATACTTCTAAATTTTGATTGAGATTACAGGCAGGTACAACTTGATAAGACCAAGTGCCGTCTTTGTTATAGCTATAAGTACTTTCTAGCTGGCACTGCTGCGCTGCTGTAATAGAAACATCATCGGTGTTGATGAGTGGACCCGCCTTACTCTTTTGAGTCAGCAATAATCCACATAAAATAAATACGTTAAGAACAGCAAGCCATTGAATGGAAGCGTGAAAAAACATAGGCTTCTCCCCATTTTAGGTGAGAAACTAAACAGGAGGCAGTCAATACAATAAATTTTGTGGATACAGCAAAATTTTATAGGAGGGTTTAGATAATTTTTAGCAAAGCTATCTCATTGCAAGATAGCCAACCTAAATGGCTCGCTTGCTCAGTATTCGCTTTGGCTTAATCCTTTATTAAACCCGAACCTCGAACAACTTCCCATTTAGGATCTCCGTGAATAAACTCAACGGCATTATAGGACATGCGAATTGATTCACAAGCCCTATCGTATGAATTTTTTATTACATGATAAAATTTCGCTCTAAATTAAAGCTCTCTTACCACTACAGTTTTTGCCATTTTGTCGTGCCAGCCTTGTTTCTTCGCATCAAATGCCACCCAGATTAAACCAATAAAAAAGACTAATGTTGCTGGGATATAGCCAATGTAGCGAATGATAGCCTGCCCGACAGTCACATTTTCACCCGTTTTTTCATCCAGCACTTTTAATCGAAGTAAACGCTTACCAGGTGTTCCTGCAAATTTAATCCAGCAGAAAATATAAAATACTGCGGCGAGAATTTGCCAAATCCAATCTGCCGTAGACATAAATTGGAATGATGAAAAACCATCAGAAGCGACTGTGGTATTGCCACCACCAAAAATCATGGTTAATGGAATCATGGCAACCATCACAATGATTGAATCAATAATCGCGGCGCCGAAACGTATCCAGAAGCCCGCGTATGCGTATTGTTGAGACATATTCCCCTCGCTTTTTTATTTCTATAAATGGATTCAGTAAATAATAACCTGTTGTTCCAATGATTTATATTGTGTTTTGTTTTAATTCTCGCTCAAAGAAATCCACAGTCCGCTGCCATACCACTTGTGCTTCTGGCAAACCTCGACTCACGCTACGAAAGCCATGTGGCATATTATAAGTATAAGCTTCAACCCGATCACCCAATTGCTGGATCAGTTTATTGCGTTTGGTCGCTGGGCAAAATGGATCTACGGTTGACCAATGTCCTTGTAATATTCGAACTTCATCCAGAGACTCTTTGTTTGGAATACCCGCCCCTTGAATCCCCAGAGAATGATGATAAACCACAGGTGCTAACATATCTTCTCGCTTCGCCATCTGAATCACATAACCACCGGTTAAACACTGCCCTAACATGCCTAGGCGACCATTTGATCGAGGATCTGCCTTTAAGGCATCTAACAAGACATGAATTTCCTGATTGACGTTACTATCCGCAGCATTGATACGGCCAGCCTTACTCACCATGGCACGAATACAATATTTGACTGCACCACCACTAAATAAATTAGGCACATAGACCAAATAGCCCCGATCAGCCAAGTCTTGGGCATCTTCGCGGTAGACATCTAAAATACCAAATAACTCATGTAACAATAAAATAGCAGGCGTTTTTTCAGAGCTTTGTGTAGGTGCATACACTTCAACTTCAATTTGACGTGTCGGTAATGTGATTGTTTTTATTTCCATTGCAGTCATCCGTTACATTCGAATGATTTCCATACTATTTCTGACAATATTAATTGTCAAATAAAAAAGGATGCCTGACGACATCCTTTTCATATTGATTAAATCAATAAATTAAATACTGAGTAAACTGTTCAATGTTTCTGCTACATTTTTCGATTTTACTTTAGGTTGCAATGCTTTAAGCACTTGTTGCACCTGACTACGTTGTGGTTCAGCCAAAGTGTACCAACGTGACAACACTTGTAATAAACGCGAACCTAAAATTGGGTTTTTCTCATCCAAATAAGCAGCAAGCTCAATGAAATGATAAACCCCAAAGCTCCACGTATTCACTGGGTTTTCAGCAAGTCCTCCACTCACGGCACGAATACGGTTCGGTGTGCCCAGATCATAATCTGCATGTTTAGTGAGGTATTCAATCGTTTCCGCTGTCGCACATGGATTCGATGCTTGGATGCTAAACCACTGATCTAAAGACAAGGCTTCATCTTTAAAACGGTTATAGAAATCTGCGAGTGCAGCTTGCGCTTGTGGTGCATCATTCCAGACTAAAACACGTAATGCGCCTAAACGCTCAGACATATTGCCTGTTTGTTGATATTGGGTATAAGCCAAATCAAACACGGACGCATCACCTTGACGTGCCAACATATTCAGGGTGATATTTTTCAATGAACGCACGCCCATCGCCAAAGAAAACTCTTTTTGCTGGTCTGGATCTAAGGCCAAATACGTCTCTTTCCAGAATGAACCTAAATCACGCGCTAAACGATCCAGCACAGCTTCACGCTTTTCACGAATCAGTTCAGGCTCATAGTCTTGATCAATACGACTGCCTAAATAGTTTTCACTTGGTACATCAAATAAACGCGATGCCAATAACGGATCTTTATTCACTAAGTCTGGCAGAGTATTCTTAATTGCCTGAATATAGGTGTCCACCTTATGATCTTCTAAAAGAATACGTTCCAATAAGGTTTGTGTCGCTTGCCATTGGTTAAAGCCATTGGTTTCATGCTGAATCAAAAACGCAAGATCATCATTGGAATAATCAAAGACTAAATTCACAGGGGCTGAAAAATTACGCAATAACGAAGCCACTGGTTGCTCAGTCACCCCTGTAAATTCAATTGTTGCATCATCTTGATCAAATAAATACACGCCATCTTTGACCTCATTCACAAACAGATCAGTGCTGTGCAAGGTATATTGTTCACCTGTATTGGCATTAAATAATGCCAGAGCCACAGGAATTGGCACTGCCTTGAGGTTTGGATATTTTGGATGTGCTTTCAAGCTTTGTTTGAAGCTTAAACGATAAGTCTGTGCAGCCGCATCATATTCACCTTTAGCTTCTAACTTTGGTGTACCAGGTTGGTTATACCAAGTGAGGAAGTTAGATAGATCAACACCTGAACCTGCGCTCAATGCCGCAACCCAGTCTTCAACTGTAACCGCTTGCCCATCATGACGTAGAAAATATTCATCAGTCCCTTGACGGTATTTTTCTTTACCCAATAACGTTGCCATCATGCGGTTGATTTCAGCACCCTTCTCATACACTGTCGCGGTATAGAAGTTGTTGATTTCAACAAAATGATCTGGACGAGGCGGATGCGATAATGGACCAGCATCTTCAGGGAATTGATGCGATTTTAACACCGCTACATCATCAATTCGTTGTACAGCTGCTGATTGTAAATCTTCAGAGAAAGACTGATCACGGAAAACCGTTAAGCCCTCTTTTAAACACAATTGGAACCAGTCACGACAGGTAATTCGGTTGCCTGTCCAGTTATGGAAATATTCATGTGCAATCACAGACTGAACTCGCATAATCGCAGCATCAGTGGTGTATTCCTCATCGGCAAGCACACAAGACGTATTAAAGATATTTAAACCTTTATTTTCCATTGCACCCATGTTGAACTGACTGACGGCGACAATCATGTAGTTATCGAGATCGTAAGGGCGACCATAGTGTTCTTCGTCCCAACGCATCGAATGCTTTAATGCTTCCATTGCGATGTGACATTTCGGAATATCTTTATCGATTGCATAAATTTCTAGCGCAACATCACGACCTTCAGACGTTGTATAACGATCTTTAAGTACCGCCAAATCACCAATCACACAAGCAAATAAATAGCTTGGTTTCTTGGTCGGATCTTGCCAGATTGCAAAATGACGACCTTCACCAACCTCACCTGTTTCCAATAAGTTACCATTTGCAAGTAATACTGGATATTTCTTATCGGCCTCTACACGCGTGGTAAATTCAGCCAATACATCAGGACGGTCTGGATAAAAGGTAATTTTACGGAAACCTTCGGGCTCATTCTGAGTTACGAATAAATCACCCGCCTTGTATAAACCTTCCAGTTGCGTATTTGACTCAGGGTGAATCACCACTTGAATTTGCAAAATGACCTGATCTGGTGCATCTGTGATCACCAATTGCTCATCGTCTAAATCATATTGCGCTGCACTCAGGATTTGCCCATTCAGTTGAATCGACTTTAATTCAAGATCACGCCCCAAAAGCACCAAAGCACCAGTCGTTTGACGTTTCATCACTAAGGTTGAGTCAACAATCGTATGATCATCATAGACTTGAATATCTAGGTTAATGGATTCAACCAAGAAAGATGGTTTTTGATAATCTTTGAGGTAAATGGTTTGATCTGCTTGTACAGGAGGTTGTGCCGCAATATTCATCAGTATTCCTTATCTTTCATCATGTCGTTTAGATGGTCTTGTTGGCAAGACTTCTTGATTAAAGTCATTCGGTTGCACAAATCATGCCTTATTTCGCCTAAATTCTTGTGACAAATCACTTTTGTCAGAAGCATCGGTGAAACTCTATCAGATCATACGCCAACTTATAAAACCTGTCTTTACGGCTCGGTATCAGTTTTAATAATTTTATTGGGTTTACTATTCAGGTTTTCAAATTTGATCTGCAAATTGCCCGATCATTTAGACAAAATTACAACATCGTTTTCCAATCTTAAATAAAAAATACAGAACCAATTGCGTTCTATCGCGCAACTTACATTTTTTTCCTGAGTTTTACATTTTGTGCACGGTTATTGCTTAACCCTATATGCCAATCTAGGTAAATACAATAAAACAAGTGAGGGCTATGACGATGGAATTAAAAGCACATCTATATCGTTTAGAAAATATCAAAGCAATCCATGATCTGGCTAAAGCTGGCGTTGATCATCATGTAATCTCCGTTTTTTTAACAGCAGAAGGAATTGAACTGACAACCTTAGAAGTGACCAACATTGTCAATACATACGATGCACTTGGTAAAGAGAAATTACCAAGTAAAAAAGTCCAAGCACTTATTGCAGCCAAAAAAATCGGTCAGGAGGACGAAAACTTACCATGCCCTGTTTAATCACTTACTTTAACCAAAAAAAACCTCGAAGCGAATTCGAGGTTTTTTTTATTTTCGATTAAGGTGTTGCATTATCAGTACGTAACCAAACGACAGTGCGACCCAGTGCTGAAACGCCCATATAGCCCCGCATACGTAAACGTTTGCCTTCTCCAGTCACCACACCTTTACCTTTATAGATACGGCCAGAAGTTGGTTCCAGAACACGACCATCAATATATGAATCCGGTTTATTCGGATCTTCTTTAAAGCCTGATAAGATTTCTAGTCCAAGAATTGGCTTATTGGTGTTCGGTGCTGCACATTTGGTGCAATTCGTCAGCGCAATACCATGAGAGTTTGGATAACGATAAACAATCTTTCCATGATAACGGCCGTCATTTCCTTTACGGATTTCTACGATTGAGAGTTGTTCACCAGTACGTTCTTCAATACTTTTCCAGTAGCCTTCGATAGAAGCTGCGAAAGTCGTTGCGCTTGCACAAGCAAGAGTGAGCCCCATGATTCCGTTCATGAGCATACGATTTAGCATATTAACCCCGTCTTTAAAAAGTAACCTATTCATCTTTATAGGTTTAATGCACGGAAATTATCACACTTTTACCCAAGTTACACTGTACGCTAGCGTTCATTTGTATAAGAAGTAGCTGATCTAGCTGCTTCTTTTTAGTACGCCTTATACATTCTTTAGCTCAAATAAAAAAGCCCAAACGAGTCGTTTAGGCTTTCTAAAAAAACAACTATTATTTAAGGATTGGCACTATCAGTACGAATCCAGACTTGGGTACGCCCCAAGGCAGAAATTCCCATATAACCACGCATACGCAGACGTTTTCCATCCGAACTCAGTTGTGCTTTTCCTTTATAGATATTACCTGTTTTAGGCTCTAGTACTCGACCATCTATATATTGATTTGGATTCTTCGGATCTTCTTTCAATCCCCACGCAATTTGTAGTCCTTGAATCGGTTTATTTTTAAAAGGTTCAGGACATTTCACACAATTGGTGAGTACCGTCCCGCCACCTAAAACGGGATAACGATATACGATAGTCCCAGTGTAGGTATTATCTGGTTTTTTCTTAATTTCTACGATTGACAGTTGCTCGCCTGTACGATCATCAATACTTTTCCAAAATCCTTCAGGAGTTGAAGCAAAGCTCGTTGTGGTGAATACAACCAAAGAGATGCCCATGATTCCTTTCATGAGTGAGTTTTTTTGCATAATTCGCTCCGTAATGCAAAATTGATCCGTCTATCACTTCATTTTTATGCGAATGTATAGAAACAGTCAACACAACCAAAGCATATTTAATTGCTTAAAATCAAACAAAATTTTAAGCAATTCACATAATTAAAAATAAATGATTAGGGATTGGCACTGTCCTTGCGAATCCACACCACAGTACGGCCTAAAGCAGAAATTCCGACATAACCACGCATATGCAAACGCTTTCCATCAGCCGTTAAACGTGCTTTACCTTTATAAACTTTACCGGTTTTACTTTCGACAATCCGCCCATTGATAAAGTTATCTGGTTTTTTCGGGTCCTCAATCAGCCCTGTTAACACTTCTAAGCCTAAACGCTGCTTCCCTGTATATGGCGGCGGGCAATTCACACAATGTGTGACCACGACGCCTTGTGCATTGGGATAAATATAAACAATTTTGCCACGATAGGTATTGTCAGGAGCTTTTCTTATTTCAATGATGGTCAGTTGTTCTCCGGTTCGATCATCAATACTTCGCCAATACCCTTCGATTGAGTCTGCGTATGTGAAAATACTGCCCAAACACATCATTACGCCAATAACAGTTTGTATCCAAATCCGATTATTCATGTTTTCCCCTTTGCTTTTACTTTGTTCAATTCATATTGAGTTATGATTCTAATTGGCGCAGAAATTTACCATAATTTAAAAAAAGCAAAGTTGTAGGATTATCTTTTATATAAAATTCAGTCAATTAAGTCTCATTTTAGCCTTAATTTTTATCTGTATATAATCTTTGCATCACTCCTTGGATTCAGCATGTATAATTCTCTATTTAAAGGTTATAGGCTTAATATCAATGGATTTACAGATTCTACAAAAACAGTTAGATGAAAGTAGCCATTGCCCTCTATGCCAAGCCTCTATGTTTTGGGTTGAAGCAGAGCAATACAACCAAGAATTTCAATTTCACGAATGCAGCCACTGCCAGCATCGTGTCTTTAAAAGTGATAGCAAGCTGAATTGTCACTGTGCTCAATGTACAGCCCTGCGGAAAAAACAGACCCAACAAACAATTTTACAAGAACAACGCAAATATAAAATCAAAGACGAAGTGATTTATAGTCTGAATCAACTTAGTTTTTTACATAAATTATTCTTATTGAGCCTTTTAGATAGCTATGCACGTGAGGATGTACAGCATGATGAACTGATTCATTGGCAGAATATTAAATATCGCGAATTTACTCCCAATTACTTATTTCAGAATCATTTAGTTCAAGAATTAATTAAATTAGGCGTGTTTAAGCCAAAAGATACGAGCTTAGAAACTGAGCATTTCTATCTCAACATCCGACTAGATGGTTATTCCGACCCTAGCTTGTTTAGTGTAACTCAGCAATTACGCCACTGGTTCTATGAAAACCTGAGTCAAGGTATTCCATTTAAAAGCACCGATGAAGTCAAAGATGCGTTGTATCTCGTGCTCTATCAAGAAATTGTGCAGTTTATGCAGTTCTATTGTCGGACTTGGGGCATTCAAATTGCAGGTAATCGACCATTTCAAGCCTTTTGCTACCGCTTAATGGAAGGTCTAGCCGTGGGGCAGATTTTTTACCTAATCCAAACCGCTTTAGAATATTTACATAAACAAAATGCGTTGCAACCCAGAAATGATAAATTTATCAACACCAGTTTGCTCAAAAAGACTTTGGAACAATATCGTGAACGTGCTTTGACCGAGCGTTGGGAAACCACAACCTTACCAAGACCTTACATGATTCCATTTAGTAAAATGAGTGAAGTACTGCTGTTTAAATTTTTGGGTTACGACGAGAGTATATTTATTCAGCCTGTCTGGAAGTCTTGGCGAAAAATAGAACCTCGCTTAAGTTTTTACTCGGTTAAACGTTGTATGTATTGCGGCTCAAATGACTTGATCGTGGATTATGATGCGACAGATTATGTGTCATTGATTTGTCGCCGATGTAAACATCAAGACCATTATTTCACTCGTTAATAAAGACTTTATTCTGGATATCTCATGTCACAAAAACAACAACTCATTGATCAAGTTATCGATGCTTGGCGTGCATTACAGCAACAAACACCTTTAGTGCAATGTATGACCAATAGCGTTGCCAATAATTATGTGGCGAATATCTTGCTTGCAGCAGGTGCCTCACCTGCCATGATTGATAATCCTTTTGAAGCCGAAGATTTCACCAAAATCAGTGCTGCCTTAAGTATCAATGTCGGAACACCAACCACAGAACAAACCCAAGCCATGTTGATTTCAGCTCAAACTGCGCAACAACATCAGGTGCCGTGGGTACTTGATCCAGTTGGCTATGGGGCAGTGTTAAAGTGGCGCAGTGAAACAGTCGATCAACTGTTAAGGTTCCAGCCGAGTATCATTCGTGGCAATGCCTCTGAAATCAGTATCTTAGCAGGTAGTCAGATTCAGTCTAAAGGCGTGGATAGTACTTTGAATAGCCATGATGTCTATGCGCAGGCAAAAAGCCTATTGCAGCATACTGAGTGTGTTGCAATTTCAGGTGAGTCAGACTTCATAATCTCTAAACAACTCGATGCTGTGATTCAAGTCAATGGTGGCTGTTATTTACAACCTAAAATTACCGCAACAGGATGTGCCTTAGGTGCGTTAACGGCAGCCTATCATGCCGTCAGTAATCCAACCATTGCTGCACTTGCCTCGCATATCCATTTCGCCATTGCAGGTAAATTGGCTTATGAACATGCACAAACGGTAGGCAGTTTTAATGTGGCATTTTTGGATTATGTGCATATGCTAGATGACAATTTAATTCAGCAATATGTTGATATTGAAATCATTTAAGTTTTTATGCAGTAAAAATTCTATACTTATGTTTCATACAAAACACATCAAAAGATGTGTTTTGTATGATCAAGCTCAATTACAGCAATATGCTGATTTGCTTTGCTCATCTAAAAATCGATCACTTTCTCATAATGTGCTGGATTAAGTCGAATCATCAATCCTGCAACAATCACCACCATACATAAATGCCAGATCCAACCGGCTGCATAAGTTCCCGTTATGTCATGCAATACTGCAACCCACCAAGGGGCAATAGCAGCCAGTAAAAATCCTCCACCTTGCATCAAGGCTGAAAGTTGTCCCGCATGGGTAGGATCAGGCAAATGATCGAGTACCACAATCATCAACAAAGCAAAGCATCCGCCTAAACCCGCTCCTACGGTGATTGCCCAAAGGTAAGGCCAAACATCTGCAAAAAAAGCCAAGCCTGAAAAGCCAATCAGTTGCAAGATTAAAGTTAATCCCACCCAAATTCGACGATCTCGCTGTTTTCGGGATAAATACGGTAACAGCAATGCTGCCCCTGCTTGACTTAGGGTTAGTACAGCCATCAGATTGCCACTGGCTGTTGCGGCCCAACCTTGTGCTTGAAAAGCAGGCGCAAGCCAAGCCACAATCGAGCTATAGCCGCCATTGATTAAACCAAAACAGCAGATCAGCAACCATGTTCTTGGCTGATTGAGCAACCGCATCACCGAAGGCATTTTTTTATGCTGCTGTGCGGTCTGAGTCAACACACACCTTGCAAAGATCAACGCCAGCAATGCAGGCAATACAAAAACAGCCAGCCCAATTTTCCAGTCACCACTGCTGTTTGTCACCACAGGTGCAAGCAATGCCCCAAGCGCTCCACCCCCCATTAACGTGGCTGAATAAAGCCCCATCATTGGACTCAGATGTTCATGGAACTCTCTTTTAATCAGACTGGGAAAAGCTGCTTGGATCATGGCAACGCCAAAGCCAATCACGGCAGCGGTAAAGATTAAAGCCCAGCCATGTACCGTAAAAAAGCGTAAACCACAGCCCACGCAGATCATCAGCAATGCGCTAACAATCGCACGACGTTCACCAAACAGGTTTTGCAGAGCTGGGCCAACAAAGGCAATCAGTCCCATCAACAACATCGGTACTAGGGTTAATAGCGCAATGCCTTGTAGGCTCAAACCGGTAGTGGCACGAATCTGATTGGCAACCGGCCCGACACTGGTCATAAATGGCCGAAGATTCAATCCAACCAAAGCAACAGTGATGATCAACAATGATCGATGCTTGATCACGCTCATAGTCTTAACCGTATATCAATCATGAGATAGATTTCCAATAGCCATACAAATCAGGCTTGGCTTCCATTCTTATAGGAACATAGCGGATCATCATAGACTGCTCAGCAAAGGGTTTTGCCAAATCCGCATAAATTGCCGCTGTTGATAAGCCATATGCCTCGGCATCATCATTGGAATGTGCATACGTTACACGGTTAATCCCTGCCATACGCATGGCTGCCATACACATTGGACAAGGCTGCCCGCTGGCATATACAGCACAGCCTTCTAAATTAGCTGTTCCCAATTGTTGGCTGGCGGCACGTATTGCCAACAGTTCTGCGTGCGCGGTTGGATCATTGCTTTTCAGTATTTCATTTACACCTGACGCAATCACTTGGCCATCTTTCACCAAGACCGCACCAAAGGGGCGTCCACCTTGCTCGCAGTTTTGATACGCCAGTTCAATCGCCTGACGCAAAAAATCATGATCCTGCTGCATTTTAATGCTCCAATAACGTTGCTTTTGCGCCTGCACGCAATAAAGCTTTTTCAATAGCGGTATACCCACGTGCATGGGCATGCTCAAGCGGCGTAATTCCATCGCCATCAGCAATATTGACATTGGCTCCTGCTACGATGAGTAAATCGACAATCTGTTGATAAGGCTGAGTGCCATTACCTAAAATGATCGCTTCCAATAACGCCGTCCAGCCTAAGTTATTGATGTGATCGACATCCACACCTGCCTCAATCAGTGTCCGTACAGTATCGACATGACCTCGTTCAGCTGCAGGAATCAAGGCTGTGCCACCATAGCGGTTGGTACTTTTCAAATCCGCACCGTGCTTTAAGGTTAGTTTTAATATTTTCAAATAGCCACGTGCGCCCGCATAAAGATAAGGACTGTCCTGAATCCGATCTTTGGCATTAACATCAGCCCCTGCATCGATCAGAACTTGTGCAGCATCGGCATTATTGGCACGTGTTGCAATCATTAAAGCGGTTGAGCCTGATGCATCACGTGCATCAATCTGAATCGGTTGAGCAAGCAACTGCTGGATTTGTGCGACATTATTGCGTGCAGCCGCAGTATGTAAGGCGTCGTCTGGCATAGCATCTCCTGAAGTTGCGTGGCTACATGCGGTCAAAGCCAGCGCACATACAGCCGACAGAAATGATTTGTGCATAAAGCCCTCCATGAATCAGCCCAAGTTAGTGAATCAAAAATAAGATCTATGCTTAGGATAATCAGCTTTATTACTATTTAAAAATTAAATTATTTAATCCAATATATTAAGATTATGAATACAAAATTCAAAGCTCCATTTTCAACACTGGTCTTCCGAGTAACTCGCTATGTTTGATCCACGCTTGCTCCGCGCCTTTGTCAATATCTTTGAAGCTGGTAGCTTTACCTTGGCTGCCGAGCGCTTACATATGACTCAATCTACGGTCAGCCAACAACTGGCCCGACTAGAGGAATCTGTGGGCAAGAGCTTGATTGATCGCAATAGTCGTCCCTTACAACTCACAAGCTCAGGTGAATATTTGATTAGCTATGCACGGCGAATTTTAGCTCTGCAACAAGAAGCCCAGATGATTTTGGGTGATCCATCAGGCACGATTCCCATTCGAATTGGTTTGCCTGAAGATATTATGAATAGCGATATGGCTTTGGCCTTAAGTGCCTTTAGCAAACAATACCGTACAGTTCGGCTAGATGTGACTGCTGGACTCAGTCGTGATCTCATGGAACGTTACCGCAATGGGCAACTTGATATTGTGATCGTCAAAGAAACAGCAGCCAGTTCAGATCATCACGCCAGCTTCCCCGAGGAAATGGCCTGGTTTGAAAGTATCGATCATGGTGGAGAATGGTCTGATCCCCTGCCATTGGTGACTTTCCCACAAGGTGGACTCTATCGAGATGAGATGTTTGAAGCGATTGAACGTAACCGCCAACATGGCTATATCGCCTTTACCAGCAACAGTTTGGCCAGTGTATTGGTCGGGGTTGAAACAGGTCTCGGTTTATCACTTTTGCCAGTCGCCACCACCACAGGTCATCGGGTACGGGAATATCTACCCTTGGGTAAGGCGCAAGCCATGACCGTTTCCATCTATGCTTGGGATAAAGAAGGACTGGTCGCCAATCTATTGCAGCAGATGACCACGGTGCTGCAACATCGTTTTGAACAAAGTAAAGCCGAATGATTGAACGGCAATACTCCCTTTAACCCTCGAATTAAGCGTCTTTAAGTGCCAAGTCATATGCTGCATGTGCCAAAAATATATGGCATGGCACAAGAAGTTAAATTCCATGCTCTACTGTCAAGACTGTACCTACAGCGCTGATTACTATCGATTGAAATCAACCTCTTTGATAAGTAGCTCAGCATGGCAAAACAGACAGAAAAACGATACAGCCAGTATTGTCGTAATAATCTGATTTTTAATGTGATTGATTCGGGTCCAATTGATGGAAAACCGGTTATTCTTTTGCATGGTTTTCCTGAAACTGCACATAGTTGGCAAGCCACCAGTACGATTCTCAATCAGCAGAACTTTCGAACCTTTGCCATTGAACAACGTGGCTACAGCTTAGCAGCATCTCCCCAAGGTCGTTTTCAGTATGCAATTACAGAGTTAGTTGCAGATGTAAAAAGCTTGATTGATCTGCTTGGACAACCCGTATATGTGATAGGTCATGATTGGGGCTCCATTGTGGCCTGTGAATTGGCCCAGCAATACCCCAATCTAGTCAAGCATCTCACGTTGGTCTCGGTTCCACATACAGGTGCATTCCTGAAATCCATGCTCAGCAGTACGCAAATTTTCACCTCGTACTATATTGGTTTTTTCCAGCTGCCCTTGATTCCTGAACTGCTCTTTAAAAGAGCCAAATCACTCAGTCATATATTGCTAAAAAACTCAGGCATGAATGCTGAACAAATCAAGGACTTCCAACAACATTTCATTCAAGAAAATCGGATCAGCACCGCCATTAACTGGTATCGCAGTATGCCATTGGCTCCAATTCGCTCGACCTTTAAAAAAGTAAAAGTACCCACCCTGTTTATCTGGGGAAATCAGGATATTGCGATTGGCAAGAAAAGTGCCCAGCTCAACAAACAGTTTTTTACTGGCGTATATCAAGAGATTTATCTGGATGCCACACATTGGATTCCTGTCCAGAATGCCGAGCAACTGAGCCAGTCTTTTATCAATGCCGTAAATGGAGGAGAAGCAAATGCATCCTAAACAACGACTGGAAAATCATTATCTTGAGCAACGCCGTGTGCAATTTGATTTTAGCCATACGCCTGAACACTGGATTTATGACAACCCCTTTGCAACCCATTTAATCAATGCCGTGCATTTGATTTTACCTGTGGGTGAACTCTGGATGTGTCGCTCTTTTAATGAAGCACTGCCTTATGTCACGGACGAAAAGCTGCGTGCCGATGTAAAAGGATTTGTCCACCAAGAAGCCCATCATGCCTCTGCCCACAAAGTCGCACAAGACTATTTAAGACATTATGGCTATGAGATTGATGACTTTATTGCTAGCTTAGATACCATATCAAAGCAACTGAATACAGCCCCTTTAGGCTTGGCATTACCACAAAATCTGGCTTATCGTTGGTTAACCATTCGCGTGGGTATTGCCGCTGCGGTTGAACACTTCACCACCATGTTAGGCACATGGTGCCTCGATGACCAACCGTGGCAAAATAAAACTGCTGACCAAATGATGTCTGATCTGATGACATGGCATTTGGCAGAAGAAGTTGAGCATCGAAGTGTGGCTTTTGATCTGTATATGCATTTATGCGGTGAGGAAAATAAAACCTTTGCCTACTTACAACGCCAAATGATTATGCTGGCGGTTGCGCCAGGATTTACCTTTGCCATCTATCAATGCTTTAAGAAACTAGCGCAACAAGACCAGAATGCCCATCCTTATAAAAACTACGGACTGATTCGAGCGTTAAGGCACACAGCGATTGAAAACGCCCGCAGCAAACAAGTACCCAGTTTTTTCGCGATGATTTCTAGCTTAAGACATTGGGTTAAACCCAACTATCACCCATTTTATGAAGGTGATACCAACAAAGCCTTACAGGTGTTAAACCACTCTCCTGCTGTTAAAGCCTTAACCAAACTTCGTGCCTGCTAATATCTGACACTTTCCTCTTTTAGGCACATGATGTGCCTTTTTTTATTTTTAATTAAAAGTAGACATAAAAAAGCCTTATGGATATAAGGCTTTTAAGGTTTTAACGGTGGAAGCTATAACTATAGCTATCGAATTCCGCCATATCGTTTTTCATATATTGCATGGTCCATGGATAATTCGCCACATTCACTTGCTGCGCATCCAAATAATAACTTGCACATCCGCCTTGCTTAAACACCGAAGCATTCAACTTATTTTGCAACTTTTGATTATATTGAGTATCGGCAAAAGTAGAAATTTCAAAGCTGCTTAAATGATGGTCCAATACAAAACGTATCGCTTTCACTGCATAATCAATCTGGTTTTCAACGGCGCTGATTAAGGAGTTATAGCTAATACTATTGGGGCCGAGCAACATAAAGGCATTGGGCAGGTCTTTCACCACACAACCTTTATAGGCTTGTACTGTATTGATTTCCCAAACATCATCCAGCAACACACCCGTTTTGGTCATAATCCGTTTGGCAATGGGTGGTTTGGCCACCTCAAAACCTGTACTCCAAACAATAATGTCCAAAGGAATTTCTTGACCATCGACAAGGATACCTTTTGCAGTAACTTCCTTCACGCCCTGATCAATCAGTTCCACATTTTTGGCTGCCAATGCAGGATAATAAGTATTTGAAAATAAAATCCGTTTGCAGCCCAGCGTAAATTTGGGTCTGACTTTCTCTCGTAATGCTGGATCTTGAATCTGGTAATGCATCCAGTGAATCAAGCCCTTCCCTAAAGCCTCCAAGGTTTTTGGTTGATTAACACTGGAACTGAACATATCCATGGACACACTGGTCAATTTGCGTAGCGAGTGCATGGTAAAGGGCACTTTTTGCTGAACATTTTTAGATGCATCATGCAGCACCAAATTCGGTTTCGGAATCACCCACGGTGCAGTGCGTTGAAACACATAAAGCTGCTTCACAATCGGTTGAATCGCAGGAATAATCTGTATCGCCGACGCCCCCGTTCCAATCACGGCGACGCGTTTATGGCTTAAATCCACTGCATGATTCCATTGCGCAGAATGGAAAACTTCCCCTTTAAAACGATTTAAACCTTTCACCGTCGGTATTGTCGGTTCACTCAACGGACCCACCGCAAAAAATACAAAGCGTGCCTGATAGATGCCTTGATTGGTCATAATTTGCCAACACTGCTGCTCACTCGACCACGAGGCTTGCTGCAATTCGGTATTAAACAGAATATGCTGATCCATCTTAAAGCGGCTGGTGACGTCCTGAATATATTGCTGGATCTCTTTTTGTTTCGCGAAAATATGACTCCAGTTCGGATTCGGTGCGAATGAATAGGAATAAATTGAAGATGGCACATCACACTCACAGCCCGGATAGGTATTTTCCCGCCAGACCCCACCGACTTCATTTGATTTTTCCAGAATAATAAAGTTATTGATATTTTGCTGTTTCAGCTTAATTCCAGCGGCAATTCCAGAAAAACCAGCTCCGATTATCACCACATCAAACTGATGATTATTTACGACCACATCCTGCTTTAAATCTGACATTTTCCACTCCCAAATATAAAAATCCTGTCAGTTCAACCCATTCATAAATCAACAAATTTATGAACAGCGCTATCTGTGGAAAATAGTTTGATTGTGCAATAAAGACTTGACCGTCAATGCCAGATTAAAATAATCAAAGTCAAATGCATAAAGCATTAAAATAAATCAAATCTAATTGATGATTCATTCGACAGTTTGGGTACTAAATACTGCTATTCTGTCCTTTGATGATAAATAGGCTTGGATTTGAATCCGTTAAGATAAATACCGCAATCAGTGAGGATGATTGGCTGATTGATCGGGATAGAGTTAAAGGATGTGACTTCAAAACGAGCAGTGTAACTATGACTGAAATTCCAAGTATTCCATCGGTTCTGTTAGAGCTCATTACAAAGTATTTACAACAAAACAATATTTCAAATTTGCAGTTAGATGAGCTCAGTAAACAGTATGCACATCAGGCCCGAATGCCATTGCATAAATGGTGGAATTTACTCGAACAGATTTATCAACAACACCCCACCCCTGTGCTGGGACATTTTATTGGTGAGTTGGCCGAACCGCATCATATTCATATTTTAGGTTACTTGGCGCTTTCTAGTCCGAATCTGATTGGCTTTCTGAATTGTTTCAAAAACTTCCAGCCACTATTGCAGAACTCAGCCTCATTCTCCATTGTGCAAAAGGAAGATCGCTTTTGTATGTGCTGGACGCCTGTGGTGCATAAGAACTCTCAACTCTCCAATGAGGTTCTTCTTTCAGGCGTGTTGAGTACCATCCGTAAGATCTTGCAACAACCTGAGATTTGTCCCTTAAAAATCGAATTTTCCGCCACCGCACCTGTTGATATCACCCCTTATGCCGAGGTATATGGCTGTCCCGTCAGTTTCAATTCAGATGTATTAAGACTATGGTTGCCGCTTGAAATTCTGCATCTGCCGATCCCAAGTCGTGATCCACATTTAAAAAAACTGTTAGACCAACAAGCAGAAGCCCTGCTCAAAAGTATTCCCAATCCAGATACCTTCTTGAAGGACTTGCAGTTGCTGATTGTAAATATGCTTAAAATCGGCGAACCTTCGGCGGAAAATATTGCCAAACAAATGAACCTGTCGCTAAGAAGCTTTTATCGTAAACTCAGTGGCTATAATTTACAGTACAGTGATCTGGTCAAAAGCATTCGCTTAGAACTGGCAAAAACCTACCTGACCAAGTCAGCACTCTCACTCACAGAAATCGCATTATTGCTGGGTTATGCCGAACAAAGTGCCTTTAGCCGTGCCTTTAAACAATGGGAGAATATCTCTCCGTCTGAATATCGAAAAAATCACCTTGCTTAAAACCTCTCAAAATAAAAAGAGTGAATCATAGAGATGACTCACTCTAACCACTGATTCATCGGAAGGTTTAGAAACTAAAGCCAATATTGAGATTGATGCGGTATAACCACTGGTCGCTATACGGCGAAACAGTGGAACTAAAACCCGTGGCATTGGAAGCCCCACCAATAATATTGGCATTTTTACCCCAAGTATAATCTGCCCACACCATAAACGGCGAAGCAATAAACATCATCCCTGTGGTATTCATTTGTGAAGCCGACCAGTCATCACGTTTCTTGTCCATATAACTATAATCATTATAGAAACGGATGGCTTTGAGTTTGCCCATATCCTGTACAGGCAAGGTATAAGCTAAGTTTAAACTGGCTACTGTGGCTTCTGAGGCAATGAAATAGGCAGGGGTAAAGCCATTATTACCCATCAAAGTCACATCATTACTCACCCCATCTGGATTTTTGGCATCATATTGATAATGAATCACAGAGCTTTGTAAATTAAAGCGTTTGTAATTATTATCGCTATGTAATCCGACCGCATAATACTGACCATTTTTATCGGTAGTTTTATTATGCAATTGCGCAATAGCACCTGACACACCAAACTCTTGCTTACCGAATTCGGTTTCTAGCTTGCGTACAATACGTGTATTCAATTGATGGCGCTTTTCATTTTGATAGGCTTTTTGGGTTGGAAAGGCATTCTCGGCCAAATCATCATAGGTGGCACTTTCAGGTGAATAACGCAGACTGGTATCCAACATTTGTGGATAATAGCCCAGTTTGATATCCCAATCCTTGTTATTAAAATTCCAGTTCAAACCCGGTGCAATGTTGTTGCCGTAGCCCAAGAAAAATGGAATATGATAGGTCCAGCCATTTTGCGGATAAGGATAAATTGCAAAAGGTTTATACACCAGCCCGGCTTCGATACTGTTATTTTGATCAAGCTTATAGCCAACATAAGCTTTCTCAATCGAGCGTTTCTCTTGATCTTGGAATAAATAACTGGCATTGAAATAGGCATCGTCAAATTTACCTTTTAGGTCAACCCTGAAAATATCAAAATATAGCTTACCAAAACCGCCATTGGGCCCCTCCCAATTTTCATAACGTTGGTTGAGTCGAACCACACCACCGACTTGTACTGAATCCGTTCCGTCTTCACTTTTCCATTCTAGCGCTGAGCTTTGTGCAAAAACATGGGATGTGGTCCCCAAATAAATTGCAGCAAATAGCATGGCTATAGAGGTCTTTTTCATCTCTTGATTCCTTGGTTTTTGTTCCAACGATCCTGTTGGTGTTGTTTTTGTTTTACCTATAAAACATAGTTTTTATCGTTTTATGAGCAAAAAAATTTGCCCATAAAACGGTCTTCACATCAGCACAGGCTGCCAATGCTCAGTGGGATTAGTACAATTTTTTCTGTGGTGGACCAGCAAAGTTCAATGGCCCAATTGAATGCATGTCTAGCTCAATCACGCTTGGCCCTTGGAAAGCAACAGCTTCCTGAATCACTGTCTTGAATTCATCCGCGCTGCCTACTTTCCAGCTCTTCACCCCCATGGCTTCGCCTAAAACTTTATAGTCTGGGGTATGCAATTCATTGAAATACTGGCGACCACCGAAGTAATTCTTCTGGATACCACGCATCACGCCATAGCCACCGTCATTCATGATCATCAGCACCATATTGGTATTTTCTTGCGCCATGGTTGCGATTTCACCAATGCCTAGCATCAAACCGCCATCACCGACCAAGCCAATCACTTTCTTGTCAGGATTGGCAATCGACGCACCAATTGCCGTTGCCAGACCTAGACCAATGGCACCTGCTAAAGAGTGAATATTTTGATTCGGTGCCTGTACTGGGAATAAACGACTACCCCAAGTACTGCCTGACATGGTGATGTCACGTACGAAAATACCGTCTTGTGGTAATTCGGCGCGTAGGTGATCACAGATTAAAGCGTATTGGTCTAACTGAGTACGTAGTGCATCGATTGCCGCCTGTTTAGCCTTCACCACAGCTGCATCATATTCCGCATCGACTTTTGAGATACCTTTCAAACCCGTCAATACACGCTGCAATACATCTTTGGCGTCGCCACAGATGAAGTTACGCACTTTGTAATTACGCTGTTGTGCCACAGGATTGGCATCAATCTGGATAATATTGTCAGGGAACTGCACTGAATAGGTTTTGGTTTCATTACTACGTAAACGCGAACCCACCACTACCAATAGATCAGCATCTTTAAGCAACTGCTCAACGCCAGCCGAGTTATGGAATGCGCCTAGGCTACGCGGATGATCATCGGCCAACACGCCACGCGCATGTGTTGATGACACCACAGGAATCCCGAGATCAGCAATGGCTTTGACTTCCGCAACGCTATTCAACGTACCACCACCGATCCAGAACACTGGGCGTTTGGCTTTTTTCAGTTCTTCAACGATTAAGTCGACTTCGATCTGTTCAGCCTGTGGCAATTCAAGGGCTTTTACTGGCCCCAAGTTCAGCGGCAAATCGATTTCTGCTGCTTGCACATCAATCGGTAACTCAACGCTCACAGGTCCCATTGGTACTGTCGTTGCCACACGAATTGCTTCACGGATCACACCCACCGCATTGTCAGGGCTGGTGATACGAAAAGCAGCTTTGCTTGATGCACGTAAGAAAGTCAGCTGATCTTTGGTTTCATGAATAAAGCTGGCATCACGATCCAAATATTCACGCTCAACTTGCCCGGTTAAATGCAATACAGGACTGCCTGCATTCATCGCTTCGATCAGTGAACCGACTGCATTGCCTGCACCTGCGCCCGTACTGGTGAGTGCCACACCGAGTCCTTTAAAACGAGAGTGACCATCTGCCATCGTGACTGCGCCTGCTTCACCGCGAGCCGCTACAAAACGGATTTTTTCACGGCGACCAACTGCATCGGCAATTGGCAAGTTATGGATCGAGATCACACCATAAATACTGTCTACTTGATGTGCCTCTAAAACACGGGCGATGGCTTCGCCGACATTTACACGTTCTGTCATTTGTATATTCCTCAAAAACTGTTCATTCCATGAATGTATTAATTCGCCCAAGGATTTGGCTGCTCGCTTAATCCCATATAGATGCTTTTTTGTTGCATGTAAGACAAAATGCCTAAACGACCTTTTTCACGCCCGATACCACTTTCTTTAAAGCCACCAAATGGCGCTGAAATCGAGAATTTTTTATAGGTATTGATCCAGACCGTACCGACCTCTAAAGCACGCGCAATTTGCCAGGCCTTACGATAGTTTTCAGTCCAGATGCCTGCGGCAAGACCAAAACAACTGTCATTGGCTTGTGCAAGCAAATCTTGTTCATCGTCATATTTCATCACCACCAGTACAGGGCCAAAAATCTCTTCTTGACAGGTTTGTGCTGAATTGCTTAAACCAGTAATAATGGTTGGCAAGTAATAGCTACCTTTGGCAAACTCGCCTTCGGTTAGGGCATGACCGCCTATAAGGACTTGCCCACCTTCTTGTTTCGCGAGCTGTACATAGTCATCGACAGAAGCCAAATGCTTCGGGTTAATCAAAGACCCAAGATGTACGCCTGCGGTTTCAGGATGTCCAACACGTAAGCCTTTGGTGATTTCAACCAGACGACTTAGGAATTGATCATAGATGCTGCTGTGTACAAACAGGCGCGAACCTGCAATACAGGCTTGTCCAGCCGAACTGAAAATACCGTAAGCCACACCTTTTGCAGCCAATTCAATATCTGCATCTGGCAATACAATCGTTGGTGATTTTCCACCCAGTTCCAAAGAGGTTGTGATCAGTTTATCGGCTGCTAAATGTGCCAGATGACGACCCGTGGTGGTTCCACCCGTAAATGAAATCTTACGCACTAAAGGATGCTTTACGATTGCATCACCAATCACAGAACCGCGTCCAACCAATACACTGAGTAAACCTTTCGGCAAACCCGCTTCTTCAAAGATTTTAGCTAACTCCAATGCAATCAAAGAAGTCACTTCCGCCGGTTTTAGAATCACCGCATTACCACCGGCAAGTGCAGGTGCCAATTTCTGTACTTCACTGGCAATCGGCGAGTTCCATGGCGTAATTGCAGCCACCACACCCACTGGTTCGTGCACACTCATGGTCATAAAATCTGCGGCACGTTGCGTGGTCAGTTCATCATTCAAGGTTTCACAGGCTGCGGCCACATAACGTGCTGTTGCTGCCGCACTCAAGGTCAAGGCACGGGTTTCAGCCAATGGCTTGCCATTATCACGAGTTTGCAACTTTGAAAGCTCATCTACACGCGCTTCAATAATGTCGGCCACTTTATATAAAATACGGGCACGTTCATGCGGCATGCTGTTGCGCCACTCGGATTTACGCCAAGCCGCATCTGCCTTTTCGATGGCTTCATTGACATCTTCCAGACTCGCTGTTGAAATTTCAGCATTCACCGATTGATCTGCTGGAAATAAACTTTGAATCGTAGCGCCTTTACCTAATCGCCATTCACCTGCGATATAAATTTCCTTTACCATGATCAAATCCTTTTAAATCTGAATTGCTTCAACACTATTGCGGCAAGCACGAATCACACTTAGTGCAGCTAAGGTTGAGGTTTTTGGATTACTCGCCAATGGCACACCCACTAATTCAATAGTCATTTCACCAAACACACCTTCTGCCACGATGGTGTGTTTGTTTTTGTTGATATTTGGATCAACCGTCAGCTCAACCATAGTGTCATCCATACCCAGTCCTGCCAGGGCAATCGTGGCTGCCACATTGGCATTGGCTGGAAACTTCAAAGCTGCTTCTCTGGCTGTACCACGGAAAAAAACCGTTGCTTCACTGACCTGATCGAGATCGACCAATTGTTCCGCATAACTGCCACGCCAACTTTTCGGACTTTTGCAGCCCTTATAAGTGACCTTTTCCAGACCTCCTTCTTTGGCTGCTGAGATACCATCAATTCCTGCAATCGCACCTGCTAATAAATGCAGATGCGCATCATGTTGTTCCGCGGTTGCTTTCAGTTGAATTAAAAATTCGTTATCTGCCAAAGTACCCACAGAGATCAGGCCAATGGTCCAGCCTTTTTCCAGAACTTTTTGCGCATGTTCTTTCACCGCAGCTTGGCCTGCCACTTCAATCACGTAGTCAGGTGTCCCCTGACATTCATCAATTGAAGAAATCACCTGTACATCAGCTGCAACCTGTGCCTGTACTTTTTCGACACTGCGTGCAGGGACCACAATCCATTTAAGTTGCAGGTCTTGAGGCATGTGGGCATACACTTCTGCCGCCATCGCACCGAAACCAATCATCATCAACTGTTTCATGTGAACACCTTATAAATGTTTGTTAAATCCACCAGAGACATCGAGTGTCGAACCTGTGGTATAGGATGCTAAAGGTGATGCCAAGAACACCAAGGCACGTGCTGGCTCTTCTGGCTTACCTAGACGTTGCATTGGAATGCCACGATTCTTGGCAATATTGCCTGTCCACTGTTCCCAAGTCGCATTGGGATCAGAACGGGTTTCAAAACGGCGTTTCCATTGTGCTGATTCCACCATGCCCAAAAGAATTGAATTGACACGAACACCGTACTGGGTAAATTCATGTGCCAATGAATGGGTTAGATTTAGCAATGCTGCACGGGCAGATGAAGTCGCAATCATGTGCGGCTCAGGTTGCAGTGCCAGCAGAGAATTGACATTGGTAATCGACCCGCATGCCGAATGTTTTAAATCATTTAAAAATACCCGTACTGGATGTAATACACTGAAATACTTCAGTTCAATTTCTTTCATCCAGTCTTCATCTTGGGTATTTTCAAAATTAGACACACGTCCCTGACCTGCGTTATTGATTAGCATGTCGACATTGCCCAGATTTTGGTTTACCTGTTGTGCAAAACGTTTGACATCTTCTTTATCCAAGACATTGCAAATACTGGTGAAGATATTGGCATGCGGATATTTTTCTAAAATATACAGTTTTGATGAAGCTAGGCGTTGCTCATCTCGACCACACCATGCCACCTTGGCACCTTCTGCAACTAAAATTTCGACTGCAGCCAAACCAATGCCTGACGAGCCACCCGTTACAACTGCTACTTTTCCTTCAACTTGGAAGCTCATATCCATATCTCTCGTTTAAGTCTTAATGTGCCGATAAAACAATGTCGTTAAACTGTTCAGGTTGATCGACATAACTCAGATGACCTGCATCTGTAATGAGATGACATCGGCTCAATTGCATTTCTACAGCAAGTTCCTTGATCGCTTGTGCAGGTGTAATTCCATCCTTGTCACCCGCAATCACTACACAAGGAACTGTAAGTTGTGTTAAATAATTTCGAATTTCGTCATAGGCCAACAAATAAGATGCTCGGGTAAAACCGTCTAAGGTCAGTTGCCCCATCACCTCACTGACCAAAGCCAATGCCTGAGGGTCTTGTTTATAAATCAAATGCGGTCCACGACTGGCAGCCATGCCTGCATTGCCCAAATTTTTCAACATATCTGGGCGTTTTTGATAGACCTGTACTTTGGTGTCTTCATCGGAACGTTGATAACCTTGTGCTGCATTGGCAAGCACTAAAGTCAGTACCCGTTCAGGATAAAGATAGGCAAACGCACTGGCTTGCAAAGCACCTAATGAATGACCAATTACAACGGCTTTTTGAATGTTCAACACATCCATCAAGCCCAATACTCGCTCCGCATAATCGGCTGCATTGGGTTGAACTGTGTTTAAACCATCGGATAAGCCATAGCCCGGCGCATCCCAGGCAATGACATGAAAGTACTGACTAAGTGTCTCTAGCTGATTGACCCAAGAGGCTGAACCTGAGCTAATCCCATGCAGTAAAATCAGCGGCTGACCTTGGCCTGCCTCACGATAAGCTTGCACCTGACCATCTACTGCAACGGTTTTGACTGGGTATTTCGCTAAGTTCTCAATCAGTGTCATCATCTCATTCCTTTTATTTGGCTCTAATCAATCGGATTAACGTTTGATTTGAGACAATGGATGCTCAGGTGGATAGTTCGGAATGGTTGGTTTACCAGCACCCAACATCACACACATCAAGGCATCTTCCTGACCCGGATTGAACAGACCGCGATAAATACCCGGTGGAATCGAAATCAGATCACGCTCTTTCAGTCTGGTCTCAAATTTCTCCCCGTTATGTTCAATGAACAGATCAATCTCGCCACGCAACATGAAAAATACTTCTTCAACGTCGTGATGAATATGCAAAGGTCCTTCGCACTGAGCTGGGAGTACCATGGTTGAAAAGGTGAAGTTTTCTGCTGGAACCGTATTGCCATCATTGACCACACCTGTTGCACCTGTACCCATATAACGCATTTGTGCACGACGATATTTTGGGTCGTAGTCCGCTTGGAACTTCAAAGCATCGAAATCATATTTACGTGTTTCAAAGCGTGCGATCCGTGTATTCAACCAGTCTTGTAAATTTGTACCTTCAGGTTGTGTCCATGATTCGAATTGTTGAGTAGATCTTGGGTAAAACTCTTTTGAAAACGAATGGTCATACCATTCGGATCTAGACACTGCACCATGTCTATCGTGGCCTGATAACCTTCAACGTTATTTAAAGCCAATGCTAAATTTGCCAAATCTTGTGTTGTATCATCTAGCCCCCAAGTCACTTCACGTAAAGTTGAACCTGATTCAATGGCTTTTGGTAAACGATGATCATCACAATCAAATAAGTAAATCTTGCTGCCATTTTGTGTTTGGTAGAGATCAGTCCCTTCGATATCTGACTGGCTTTGCTTGAGGCCAAAATCGGCCAGAAACTTATTCGAAGCAACTCTGTCTTCAACCCCAAACTTTAAAATCTCGATCCCTGTAATCATAAAATTACTCCTTAATTAAAGACAAAACCGCCATTTACTGGAATATTCTGTCCTGTCACAAATGAGGACAAATCCGACAATAAATATAAAGCTGTTCCGTTCAAATCCTGTGGTAATTGCTGACGTTGAATCGCACGACCATTGACATATAAATCATGACGTTGTTGCGGCACATAAGCCGTTGCTTCAACGAGGGTTAAGCCTGGTGACAGCGTGTTAATACAGATATTGAATTGGCCAAGCTCTCTGGCCATAGAGCGCGTCATTGCGGTTAGGGCACCTTTGCTTGCCACATAGGCCATCAAATTCGGCGCGCCCCATAAAGCAGTATCTGAAGCGACATTGATGATTTTACCTGCCTGAGATAGCTTGAGATAAGGCACCGCTGCCTTGGTCACCAACCATGTGCCTTTAACATTGATGTTCATGACACGGTCCCAAAGATCGGCGTCATAATCCAGCATGCTTTTGCCACCCACATTGGTTGCCAGTGCCGCACAATTCACTAAACCATCCATTCCGCCCATGCGCTCAGCTGCTTGCTGAACTGCTTGCTGGATCGAGTCAGCATTTGCCAGATCAATGTTTACCGCATCGACCTTTAAGCCTTGTGCTTGCAAAGTAGCAGCTTCTTCTTGTACCAGATCAGTCAAGATATCAGCCATGACCACTTGAGCGCCTGCTTCCGCAATCGCTTGTGCAAAGTCTCGACCCAAGCCTCTTGCCGCACCTGTGACAAGGACTTTTTTGTCCTGTAACAATGCGACATTAACCATGAACTTCTTCCTGCATTTCAATACGGTTTGAGCTATTGAGTGCTGCAATTTTCTTTAACTGTTTTTCCGCTTCTTTTTTCATTAAACGGCGTAAACGAGAGAGTCCGACATCATGTTGATAAAGGAATTCGTGTTGACGGGCATTCGGTGCAAGATTTTCTAAAATAATGCGATCTTGCTCCAATACATCCCAATGCAATTTTTCTAAATGGTTACGGTAAAGGAAGCGCCACACATTACGTTGCCAGCCACTGACTTTACGACAGCGCCAGAAAAATACACGGGTATTGTTGGCATCAATTGGTGTGGCATAACCGACAATCCAGAATTCGCCACCTGGGCCAAAATCCTTGCGATATGGAATCGAAAGACGTAACCAGCTTGCGCCAGTATTGGCATATTCAACCCAGTCAAAATTCACACCGACTTGGCCTTCTTTTTCAAAAATAAAACCATTTGGGGTCGAACGGTGTTTCATTTCCGCCGTACGGTCGCCTTCTGCCATTGAGTGTGATGTGCAATGCAAATAGCTACCGTGCATTGGGTCCATCACATTATCAATCGCGTACTGATGATTCACTTTCCAGTCCGCCTGACATAAGAATGAACTCCATTCTTCACTTGCCAGTTGTTCAGGAAAATCTAGCGGCTTAGGCGCTTCATTGGCATCAATCCCAAACCACATGAAAATTGCACCATGCTGCTCAATCACAGGATAGCTTTTGACACATGACGTGCCTTTCATTGGACAGTCATGTACCGCAGGCACATCTTCCACCACGCCATCATGACGGACTTCAACCCCGTGATACCAGCAAGCCACACGATTGCCCAAATTCCAACCTAAAGAAAGACGTGCTCCACGATGCGGGCAGCGATCTTCCAAAGCATGAACCTGACCTTCCGCATCACGCCAAACCACGATATTTTCACCTAAACGGGTAATACCGACTGGATTTGCAGCCACTTCCCAGCTTGCTAACACAGGATGCCATTGGTCACGTAAACCTAAATCTAAATACTCTTCTACACTTGGAGTAACTGATACTGCTGCGTTCATCACTATTCTTCCTTGAATTAATAACCTAAACGTTGCATTTCTTCTGAGAAGGTTTCAGAAGTCCAAAGCTCACCAGATTCACAACGGAAGCCTTGTTGATTTAAAGACTGCACTAAATCACCAAGTTCTGTTACACCTGCTGCAAAGGCTTTAATTAAGTACTGAACAAAATCTTGCTCATAGGCCGTTGGCACTTTATACCGTGTCTGCCAAACCAGAAGCTCTGCCTGACCTGGTATCTGAATATTGTTAATCCCTGCTTCAGTCGCTGGCGTGGCATGAATCCAGTTCGCTAGCTTCTTATTAAATGTTTCCATGAGATTCCATCCTTATAAATAAGACTTATAGTTGAATTTGAACGTCCTGCCCTTCAACACGTACTGGATAGGTGCACAAATCACGGCATCCTGGTCCACTCTTCAACTCACCTGTCTGGATATCAAAGATCGCCTCATGCAATGGGCATTCCACTGTTTGATCTTCGATAAAGCCTTCTGTTAACAAGGCAAAGGCATGTGGGCAAACATTCTCGATGGCAAAGTAATGATCATCGATGAAAAATACGCCAATTTTCTTACCGTCGACTTCAATGGCTTTCGGCTCGTCTTCGGTCACGTCGTCTTGCTGACAAACTGAGATCCAACTCATCCTTGCATCCTCATTTGTTTTATATATAAAACAATATTTTATATAACAAACTTTAATAAAGAATACTCCGATGCTGTTTTTTATGTCAAACAATATAAATCTTTAAAAATCATTAATTTGATATTTATTACACATTCTTTTACGTTTTACTTAGGAAATTTTGTTTCATATATAAAACTATCTTTTCGTTATGCTTTGCAGTTAGAATAGAATTCTAAGAGAATTAAATTTTTATGATTTGCGTTTTTTTGTAGGAAAATTAAACTGATGAATTCAAGTATTGAAACAGACTCTCAAGAATCTGAACTGACAAAAAATGATGATCGCTATTTAGTCCCTGGCTTAGTGCGGGGCTTGGCAATTTTGCAAGCCTTTAATCAACAAACCCAAGAAATGACCATTACTGAAATTGCCGAAGTTCTCGATGTCAACCGTTCCAGTGCCTTTCGACTGATCTACACACTAGAATCATGCGGCTTTCTACGCAAAGCGTCACAAAAGACCTATGCACTTGATTCAAAAGTCATGGAGCTCGGCTTTAATAGTTTGTCTAAACAATCCTTATTAGATTTAGCTACACCATTGATGAAAGAACTGCGTGATCAAACCCAACTGGCGGTGCATTTATCCATTCTGGAAGGCACGCATATTGTCTTTATCAATAACATTCAATCCAATGGGACCTTCACCAGTAATATTGGGCTCGGCACACGCTGGCCCGCACATGCCACCGTGATTGGGCAAATGATGTTGGCAGATCTCAGCGAAACGGAAATTCGTGATCGTTATAAAAACTTTAATCAATGGGATACATTCTCAGAACTCACCCCTAAAAACCTCAAGGAGCTGTTACAACGCCTCAGTTTTGTCAGAACCCAACGTTCCATGGTCAGTTGGGGACATTACAATCATGATATGGCGGCCTGTGCTGCACCGATTTTTAAACAATCTACCCATCAAATGGCGGCGGTACTCTCTGTCAGTTGCCCATTAGGCAGTTATGATGAACATTATTTTAGAAATGAAATCGCTGAAACAGTGATTCAGAGTGCAGATAAGATTTCTAAATTTATCTATTAAGGGATAACAAAAAAGCAGCTTTAGCTGCTTTTTTAGATTTTTAGACTTCAATCATCAGGCTTGATCTGTCTTTAATTTATTTTTTAAACGTTTGTCCATTGCATCGAATAAAGGACGCGACAAATTCATCATCCATGTAGGTACGGTATTCAATATCGCATTGGCAACCAAACCTGTTTTACTGCTAACCCGATAGGATTTTTCTTGAATCGCTTTCACAATCCAGCCCGCAGCAGCAGGTGTGTCTAACATTTTCATGTGTTTGTAGATTGCGGTCTTGGATGACATTGGCGTTCTGACCATTGGAAAATACACAATACTGACGTCAATGCCTTTGCCTTTCAGTTCCATGGATAATGAACGGGAAAAAGACTCGAGTGCAGATTTACTCGCGAGATAAGCCGAGAACAACGGAATTGGTACTTGAGTGGACATGGTCGATATATTCACAATATGCCCTGCGCCATTGGCCAAAAAATGCGGCAATAAACCCAGCGTCAAATTCACTGCTGCAAAATAATTAATTTGCATGGTACGTGTGTAGTCATGTAGACGATCAAGCGATTCAAGAATCGGACGGCGAATGGAACGGGCTGCATTATTCACCAAAACATCAATGTTCTGATGTTCGGCTAGAATCTGTGTAATACAACTTTGTGCTTGTTCTACATTAGTCAAATCAGCCTGATAAATAAAGACTCGTCCACCTTGAGCCTGAATGCCGGTTTGAATTCTTTGCAATTCATCTAAACGACGCGCAATCAGACAAACTGTAGCCCCTGCTTGCGCCAGTTGTATGGCAGCCTGTTCACCAATCCCACTTGAAGCACCCGTAATAATGATGGTCTTTTCCATTACATCCATTGCTTTCTCCTTGATCAGAATACCATTTCAAATCTGTCGATTTACTTATCCTACAGTAGCTGTAACCTATCGCGATCAAACTTATGTTGTTTTCTATTTTTTATCAGCTACTCACTTGGCTATAAGGCCTTAATTTGAAACTGGTTAATTTTAGCTGCAATTTTCTTTAGCCCATGGTTTGCCGATGTCTGCAACTGCATCAAGGTTATTTCTGTAAGGAATGGGACTTTGCTCTCTAACCAGATGGTATAGGTCAAATGGGTACGTCCATCTGATTCTTCAAACTCCAATCGCCCCAAATGATAATTGAACAAGCAATTCTTTAGCATTTGATATTCAATCATCTGATTGGGCAAACTCTGCGTGATTTCTTCTTGAATCGGTTTAAATACCCCGAGGCCCATCTTTCGTATTGAACCCACACCATCTGTATTGTGATCATCCGTAGAAGCTTTAATCACAACCGATTGTAGCGGCCATAAAACCGTATTAAAGGTTCGATGTTTTGAAAAAAGATGAAAAATAAGGTCTACTGGTGCATTAAAGCTTTGTTTCATTACAACAAATTTGGGCATTCGACATCATCCTTCTCATCGTCTCACCCGAAAATTATGTAATATAAAACCAGCTTCACTCAGAATTAAATCAAAACCTGAATAGTGCTATATAACTGCTTATTGATATAAATTTCGGGACTACTTTCCTGAGCATTATATAGACTGCCGATGATTTATCTTGACGCTGCGTCTTTAATTTGACTTTCTGTGCCAATTTCTATCCCTATAAAATGCATAAAAACCATAATTTTAGCTAAAATAAAGCCAATAAAGTACTTAACATTCACACGTGCCAAACATGTTGTAGACAAAATATACAGGTGCATCTTCTGGATAGACATCGCTGTCTTTAATCATGAATAAAACGCCTTCACTCAGTATGATCAAAACATCTTGATTACGGCTGACAACGCTCCCTTTGCTTATTATTTTGTTGTACTTACCGATATTATTAGCATCATGTATAAAAAAAACTTTTCGTCCTGACTTAATACTACTTGGAATAACTTTCTTATATAAACCACAATTCTTACACACCCATTTCTTCACTATCAATTCTCATGAACAAAAGGAAGATCATATTAAAAATTACCCGCCTTAAGTGGACATAAAAAACCTAATAAATTAACAATACAGTCTTTTCTTTATACGATAAAACACGCTAAATATCTAACCAACAAATTAAACATAAAATAAAAACAGATTAGGACAAAATTATAAATTTATTTTAGAGTTAAATATAAAACTTAAATTTATCTCATGATATATAACATAGAACATCTAATCCTATTCAAACGGGAATTTACCATATAATGAGCTTGGATGACTGATGAATCGTTTTTATTCTACACATCATGCATATATACACTCTCTATCGTTTCGTCTCTATAGCCGAATATTCCCTCATACCCTGCATATTAGCGAGATAAAAATAGTTCTAGTTTCTTCATTTTCTATACATTTTAGGTCATTTATTCATAAGTTATTTTGCATTACTTAGAAAACAAACTCTGTTTTTATGCTTATTCGAACTCACGACAAATCATTCATATCTTTATTTATTTTATTTTTAAATTCTCTTTAAATCGACAATTTAACCAGCATTTAAACCTTGAGATTTCAAAAAAACTGATAGCTCCTTTATTTAACATTCAAAATATCTGAACTAATATCGGATCAATGAAACCTGATATGAAGTTTAAGCACATGAAAAATCATATGTATAAAATGCCCGCTGAATGGACGCCACAACAATGTGTTTGGATGATTTGGCCTTATCGTACAGATAACTGGAGACAAGGTGCATTGCCTGCACAGCAAGCCTTTGCCAAAGTCGCTGAAGCGATTTCTAAAACCACACCGGTATTTATGGCGGTTCCCCATGCTGAAATGAATAAAGCAAAAGCCACGATTCCCGCCCATGTCACCTTAGTTGAAATTGAAAGTGATGATGCGTGGATGAGAGATACCGGACCAACCATCGTGAAAGATCCAGCAGACAATAACGTCGCTGTTGATTGGGTCTTTAATGCATGGGGTGGTGAAAATGGTGGCTTGTATGATAATTGGGATAAAGATCTTGAGGTTGCCAGTCAGGTCGCCCAGTTTCATTCCATCCCATTACATCAGTCTGGCATGGTCTTAGAAGGTGGTGCCATTCATGTCGATGGTGAAGGAACATTATTAACAACCAAAGAGTGTCTACTCCACCCCAATCGTAATCCAGAAATGACGCAAGCGCAGATTGAGCATGAACTTTCCACCTTACTCGGTATTAAGAAATTCATTTGGTTGCCATTGGGTGTGTATAACGATGAGACCGATGGGCATATCGACAACATGTGTTGCTTTGTCCGTCCGGGCGAAGTGGCACTACACTGGACAGATGATCAGAATGATCCACAATATGCAAGTTCAAGACAGGCATTAGACATTCTCGAATCCGTTACTGATGCAAAAGGCAGAAAACTGAAGGTATGGAAATTACCCGCGCCAGGACCTTTGTATGCCAGTGAAAATGAAACCATTGATGTTGAAAAAGGCAATGCCATTGAACGTTTTGAAGGTAATCGTCTAGCGGGATCATATGTGAATTATCTGATCAGTAATCAGCAGATTATCTTTCCCTTACTGGATGAAAGAACCGATGATCAAGCTTATATTTTGTTCCACAAAATGTATCCTGATTATCAAATTACTGGCGTTCCCGCGAGAGAAATCTTATTAGGTGGCGGCAATATTCACTGTATTACCCAACAAATTCCCAAATAGCATCTGCATAGATTGCTTTTTTGTTTATTAATCTACTTACGGTTAGTTCTTATGGCTTGGTTATATTTATTCATTGCGAGTTCATTCGAAATACTTTGGGCCATTGGCCTGAAGTATTCTCGAAACTTATTTGAATGGTCATTTACGGTTTTCTTTATTGTCGGAAGTTTCCTATTTTTATTCCTAGCAGCAAAAAAAATGAAGCCCTCTTATGCCTATGTATTTTTTGTTGTTCTTGGAACCTTAGGAACTTTTCTATTTGACACTTATGTTATTGAGAATCCAGTCAATTTTATTTCCGCGATTGCAATTGTGATGATCATTATTGGTGTGGTCAAATTAAAACAGATCGGAGACTAAAGCATGAGCTGGCTATTGTTAATTGCATCTGGGATATTAGAAATATTTGTCGTGAAAAGTATTCGTGACCTGATTCATAAAAAATACCGAACTGCGATTCCACTCTACATTGTGTCACTTTCAGCTTCGCTGTTTTTATTACATATGGCGATGAAAAACATTGATGTTTCAATTTCTTATGCCGTTTATACAGGTATCGGTGTGATCGGTACCATTTTAATGGGCATTTTCTTTTGGGGTGAACGAAAAAGCGTGGAAAAGTTTTTTTATGTTGGTGTCATTGTCACGGGTGTCATTACCTTAAAACTTGCCAGTTAAAAACCGTTTAGATTCCTCCTGACAGCGATATAGCACCTATATCGCTGTCTTTGCTAAAATTTATGCTGGGATTTGCTGGGTAATACAGTGAATATTGCCACCGCCTAATAAAATCTCACGTGCAGGAACACCCGTAATTAAATAATCAGGATACATCTGCTGGAATAAGGCTTTAGCTTCCTCATCGGTGCGTTCATCCAGTAAAGGGAAAATGATCTGTTGATTACTGATCAGATAATTCACATATGAGCCCGCTAGACGATTACCTTCAAAACGTTCAATGGCATTGCCTTTTTCAACATCAATGGTTTCATTTTCACTGGCATATAAAGGTCCTGGTGATGGTAACTTCCATACTTTTAAACTTCGTCCTTGTGCGTCTTTGCTATTTTCCAGCACCGTTAATGCCGCGACAGATCGTGCATATTGTGGGTCTTGAAGATCATCTGTCCAATGTAACGCAACTTCACCAGGGCGCACGAAACAGCACATATTATCGACATGCCCATCAGTTTCATCATTGAATACCCCTTCAGGTAACCAGATAAATTGGCTTACACCAAGACATTCTTTGAGGGTATTTTCAATTTCAGTCTGCGTCAGATCTGGATTTCGGTTTGGATTAAGCAAACACTCTGAGGTCGTCAATAATGTCCCTTCACCATCGACATGAATCGCACCACCTTCCAAAATGAGAGAGGTCGAATAGGTTTCAAGATCATGTCGTGCTGAAATCTGCTGAGCGATCAATTGATCTTGATCCCATGGAAAGTATAAGCCACCATTTTCGCCGCCCCACGCATTAAACACCCAACTAATCCCTTTTCGTTCTCCCTTAGCATTCTTGACAATACTTGGCCCCGTATCACGCGTCCACGCATCATCACTTTCCATTTCAACCAATGTCACTTGCACTGGCATCGTTTGACGGGCTTTATCCATTTCAGCAGAGGGTACTGCCATAAACACGGGGGTGGTTTGAGCAATTGCCGCAGCAACTTGAGCGAAAGCCTGTTGAGCGGGTTGTCCATTGGCGCGCCAGTTATCGGTACGATAAGGCCAAATCATCCACACCGCTTCTTGAGGCGACCATTCACCCGGCATCTGAAAACCATCTTGCTTTGGTGTATTCATTGTTTGTTGCATATCCTGTTTTTCCACAACTTTTAAATCCTTAGAAATATTTTTTAACTGAGTAAACCTTCAGGTGGTTGCACCAAAGGAAATCGGCTGCTTTCTCAATTTCTTATAAAGTAAAAGCAAAACACCTGTGGCTAACCATATTCCGCCAAACTCCAAAGCTGATTTTTCGAGATGTAACCACAACCCTAATAAACACAGCACCGAAGCCAATGGCAGCAATAAATTGAAGAAAATATTTTTAAATCCAGCCCGTTCTTTGCGAATCACGAAAAATTTCATAAATACCGAAAAGTTCACCATGGTAAAGGCAATCAAGGCACCAAAACTCACCAGACTGACGACTGTTGCTAAGTCCACGACAATCGCGAGCAACGAAATCATGCCGACAAAAAAGATCGAATATAAAGGTGTGCCTAATCGAGCATTCACGGAACCAAAAACTTTTTGGTTAAATACCCCATCTCGGCCCATGATATACAGCAACCGCGATGCGCTGGCATGCGAGGCCAAACCTGATGCAAAAGCATTCATGATTTGTACAGTTAATAAGGCAGACTGGAAGAATACCCCACCGACATAGAGTGCAATTTCAGGTAAAGCTTCATCTGGATTTTTAAACTGTTCCAGTGAAGGGAAAGACAATTGCACAAACCAAGACACCGTAATAAAGATAATCCCGCCCAATAAGGTGGTGAGTATGATTGCGCGCGGAATGGTCTTGGTTGGGTTCTTGCTTTCATGCGCTAAGGTAGAAACAGCATCAAAACCTAAATATGAGAAACAAACCAGTGAGACACCTGTCAGTAAGGTTAGATATTCAGGATTGCCATTCAATAGTGGTGTGAGCGTCACCACACTGCCATAGCCGTGAGAATTACCAATGCCTGTGACCACCAAAAAGATAAACACCAGCATCATGGCAACCGTGGCCAGAATAAAGATGAAACTAAAATTGGCGAGAATATTGATGCGGAAACTATTAATTAAGGTTAACAGCCCCACCATGATGAGCACCCATCCGGTATAGGAGATATCAGGCATCAATGCATTCAGATAGAAAGATGCCAATAGCACATTGACCAGCGGGATCAGCAGATAATCAATCAGTGAACACCAGCCCACAAAAAAGCCCGCAGTCTTGCCACAGGTATCTGTTGTATAGGTATAAGCAGATCCAGACTTGGGTGACAATTTACTGAATCGTGCATAACTGAAAGCGGTTAACAGCATTGCAATCAACGCCAAAACATAGGCCAGTGGGACACGTCCTTCTGTCACTCTGGAAATAATACCAAAGGTATCAAATACCGTTGCGGGCGCCATATAAGCCACACCAATGACAACGACTTGCCAAAGTGAAAGCCCTTTCCGATTATTATCGCTTTCCATGCATATTTCTCCTACATCAATGCAAACTCTTATTTAGTGCATTGTTTTTTTCACCGAGTCGGCGTTGTATTGAAAAGAGAAGTCCCTTTCTCGATCCAATAACCTGTTTAAAATGGTTAAATCGTAATGACGTTTTCCTCTAAATAACTTTGAATGCCAGACTCACCGAGTTCACGCCCAATGCCACTCTTTTTAAAACCACCCCACAATGAGCCTGGCTGAATCATCTGGAATGAATTGATCCAGATGTGGCCTGAACGCAAGCGTTTAGCAATTTTTTTACCGTGCTCCACAGAACCTGTCATGATGGTTGCAGCTAAACCAAACTCAGAATCATTGGCTAAGCGCACAGCCTCATCCTCGGTTGCAAAACTACGGCAACACATCACAGGACCAAAAATTTCTTCTTTCCACAGTCGACTCTCAGTAGGCACATCAATAAAAACGTGTGGCTGAATAAAGAAACCTTTGCTCGGTAAAGTAATTTGATTCAGATCAATCAAGGATTGCAGTTGCTCTTGCTGCGCTATGCCTAAGTATTCATGCACTTTATTGAATTGCTTTTGCGTGGTCATCGGCCCCATCGCTAAGGGTCCGGTAAGATCCGCGCCAAGCTGCATCGACTCTACGGCGACTTTCAATTTTCGGTAGAAAGGTTCGGCAATTGATTGATGCACCAATAAGCGTGATGTCGCTGAACACATTTGACCGCTGTTATAGAACATGCCACCCAATGCTTTATCGACTGCTTCATCTAAATCAGCATCTTCCAGAATTAAAATCGGTGATTTTCCACCGAGTTCCAAAGTCACACGTTTGACAGAGGGCGCGGCAGCCTGCATCACATGAATTCCAACTTCAGTGCTGCCCGTAAAGGAGACTTTTTGCACATCCGCATGCACCACCAAATGTTGTGCTGCGACAGCATCCCCAAGAATCAGGTTAAACACCCCTTGTGGAAACTGGATTTGATCTAAAATTTCAGTAAAGGCATATTCAGGTAAAGGCACCAGTTCAGAGGGTTTAAAAACAATGCTACAACCTGCTGCTAAAGCAGGTGCAATTTTCCATGCGCTAGTGATTAACGGAAAATTCCACGGCGTAATTAATGCAACCACGCCCACAGGGTTCTGTTGATGGGTGAGTTCAGTCCCATCCTCGCATTGCGTGGTTTGACTAAACGCCATGCTCTGCACTAAATCTGCATAATAGCGATAGCACTTGATACTATTTTCAACATCCACCTGCGCTTGTTCAGATGACTTGCCATTATTTCGATGCGAAAGTTCAATCAGGCGAGTTTTCTCAGTGTCAAGCTGGTCAGCGATTTTGTTTAACCATTCTGCTCGTTGTTGAGGTGTAGTCATACTCCAAGTATCAAGCGCCTGATTCGCAGCAGCAACAGCCGCATCAACATCTTGTGTAGAAGCAGCGGTATAATCCAAAATCTGCGCTTCATTATTCGGGTTGATGACTGCAATCTGTGCTGTACCTGTGGTTGCCTGCCACTTTCCATTGATATAATTCTTCATCTGCTTACTCGCCTTCAGGTGATACATCTGCTTTAATCTTTATGATTGCCATTATTTCAGTGCAACTTAAAACGGTATCGACCTTAATTACTCAGCCATTTCGGTCCATGTCTTTTGTTTCACCTCAGCCTGTTGAGGTTGAGGAGCTCAACTCACCCCTTAAGGCAAGTTGAAACTAGGGGAAATAAACACTGATTTTTCAGCTTATAGATGCCCTTCGGCTTTAAGCTCTTGAATGGTATTTTGAATTGCATGACGCAACGTCTTCACTGCAAAATCAACTTGCTCACGGGTCAAGATCAGTGGTGGAGACAACACATTCATGTGACCGACTGGACGCACGATCAGACCTAATTTTTGACAATGATTGGCAATACGTTTTCCAACACCTACCGAACGATCGAAGAGTTCTTTGGTTTGTTTATTACGCAAGTTTTCAATACACATCATGAATTTTTTGCCACGTACTTCACCGACGATTTCAAGATCAGCCAAAGTTTTTAACTGTTCCTCAAAATAAGCGCCCATGTCTTGCACATGCTCACAAATATTTTCTTTTTCAATGATTTCAATATTTTTCAGTGCAGCAACACAGCTCACTGGATGACCTGAATAAGTGAAACCATGGGTTAACAGACCACCTTCATGGTGTGGCTTGCTGATCGCATCATAAATTTCATCAGAGATAATGGTTGCGCCTAATGGCAAGTAACCTGAAGACAAGCCTTTGGCACAAGTAATGATGTCTGGAACGATGCCAAATACCGCCTCTGAAGCAAACATATGCCCCAAACGACCAAATGCAGTCACCACTTCATCAGACACATACAACACGTTGTACTTTTTACACACGGCTAAGGTCTTGGCATGGTAGCCTTCTGGTGGAACAATCACCCCGCCTGCACCCATAATTGGCTCAGCAAAGAATGCTGCAACGTTATCTGGGCCTAACTCCAGAATCGTATCTTCCAGTTCCTGCACTTTTTCATTACAGAAATCTTCCATTGATTGAGATTCAGGCTTACGGTATGGGTTCGGGCATGAAACGTGATGGACTAATTGATTGTGAATCTCAAAACCAACATGATCAGCTTCAATCCCTGTTAACGTCATACTGATATAAGTACTGCCGTGATAAGCATCCTTACGTGCAATCAGTTTTTTCTTAGATGGCTTGCCAATTTGATAAAAATAATGATGAATCAAACGCACAGCGGTATCATTGGCAACCGAACCACCACAACCATAGAACACATGGTTTAAGTTACCCGGTGCTAACTCTGCCAGTTTGGCAGCCAACTTCGCTGCTGGCGCAGTGGTTTGATGTCCAAATGGAGAGTAATAAGGCAATTGCATAATTTGTTCAGCAACCGCATCTGCAATTTCTTTACGTCCATAGCCGACATTGACACACCATAAGCCACCGATACCATCTAGGTATTTATTGCCATGTGCATCATAGACATAGACATTTTCGCCTTTAGACATAATTAAAGAGCCTTCGTCTTTAAATGTCGAAAAATCTGTCCATGGGTGAATCACATGGTCTTTATCTTTTTGCCAGATATCTTGAATATCAATTTCTACTGGTAATTTAGAGTTCATCGTTGTCCGTCCTCAATATTCGCAGTACTTCTTTTAGAAGCCTGCATTTCCTACATTTTGCTCTTGGCTATAATCGTTAAATGGTTGCTGCATGCGCTGATGAAGCTTGAGCAGCATGTTGTTTGTCATAATTTAGAATGGCATTCAGCAATACATCAGCACCTTGTGCAGCGTCATTCGCATAAATGTCTTCTGCTTCGTTATGGCTGAGTCCATTGATACATGGAATAAAAATCATGGTCGTCGGGCAGTGTTTGGCAATGTTGATTGCATCATGGCCTGCGCCGCTGACAATGGTCTGATTGCTATATCCCAAACTGTCCACAGCATCTTGTACAGTTGCAACACAAGTACGATCAAAATAAGTCGCTGGGCTTAACCAATGTTGTGAAATGCTGATCTCTAAATCTCGTTGTGCTGCGAGGGAATGCAATAGCTGATGCGTTGCTTGTTCCATCGCTTTGAGCTGGGCATCATCTGGATTACGTAAGTCAATGGTCCACTGGATTTGACCAGGAATGGTATTACGTGACGAATTCGCGACCTGCATTTCACCAAAAGTCACCAAACCTTCTGGGAATTGCTCCAAAATGCATTGCTCTAAAGCCACAATCATTTCAGCAGTCCCGACCATGGTGTCTTTACGCAGATTCATTGGCGTAGTGCCTGCGTGTGCAGCACGACCTTTGGTTTCAACATCCAGCCAGAGAATCGCTTGTCCACCCGTCACCACACCAATCGAAATCTCATTTTTTTCCAGTACAGGGCCTTGCTCGATATGCGCTTCGTAATAGGCTTGGAATGGACGAGCCAATGGGTAATTGCCAAGTTGTCCTGTACGCACCAGTTCCGAAAAAACGGAAACACCTTGCTTATCTGTGCTGTCATAAATTTGTTGCTTGGGAATAACACCCGCGAAAGCCGCTGAACCCATCATCGCTGGGGTAAAACGTGCACCCTCTTCATTCATCCAAACCACAAGCTCAAATGGATGTTCCGTACTTATTTTTTCTTCGGCTAAACGCTGTAAAACCTCCATACCTGCCAGCACGCCATAAATTCCATCAAAGCGACCGCCTTTAGGTTGTGTATCAAGATGACTCCCCATCACTATCGGTAACGCACTTTCATTTCGACCCGCACGGCGTAAAATCAGATTTCCGACTTCATCATAATGAACTGAAAGATTGATTTTTTCTGCCCATTCCAGCAGTAAGGCTCGACCTGCAATATCTTCATCACTGAGTGCTAAACGGGTATTGCCACCCTGATCAGTCGCACCAATTTTTGCCATCTCCATGAGCATCTGCCACAACCGTTCTGCATTCACTCTCATTGTCTTATACATCCTTTTTTAAATATCTTTTGGAGTCTTCCTCTATATCTTCCACTTTGATAAATAATTCAAGAAAAGACGAGTACCAATTTCAGCACTGCTTTAGGAACCAATTTCACAGCGACTCAGTAAAACTTTAAAAAGCATTATTTTTCAATTAAATAAACAACACAAAAAAGAATAAAATTATATTTTTTAAAGTGCTCAATTGCCTATTATTAAACCACTGTAAATCAGCTTTAAATTTGAATTGGCTCCTACCCTTATTTTTCTGTTTTATAGGTAAAACATGTTGGTCTTATTAGGTGGAAAAATATGATGATGACTTTATTATTTTCTCTTCTCATCATAATAAAAAAAGCCTCAGGTCTATGCTAAAAAAAAGATGAGTTCATCTATATTTTCAAAACATTGGACCTAAGGCTGTTTATTTTACAGAAGTAGATTTTATAAATCTTAAAGTGATCAATTAGAATGTTCTCGTCAAGCTAAACACCACAGTTGAATCGGCATTTTTCAAGGCCTTATTCACATTGCCATCGGCATAATACAGATCAAAAATAAAATCTTGATAGTTAAAATCGACGCCTATTTTATAATCATAAAAATGTTTCTTTTCATCAGTCGCCCACAATAATTCATAGGCCTCGTTACTTGAGAACTGGTTATAGGCAGCCTGTGCATAAGCATGCCATTGGTCAGCAACAGGATAGCGATAACCGACCTCATAACGCAGCATCTTCCCTGTTTCTAGGGTGTAGTCTGGTGAATAATAAAATGAGAGATTCAGTTGATCTTGTTGATTCAATAGCCCTGATGCAAACAACCCAATTGAATACTCCTCAAAATCAACCCGTGGTAAGGTTTTATCTTCACCGGGGTAATTGACATCCAAATATTGGAGATTCAACTTTAAATGATCATTGAATTGGTAATCATAGCCAAGGTAATAGTCGAACTCGACACTGCTACCGATATCGAGTTGTATATTCGAGGCAAAAAGCTGTGCGTATAAACCTGAATCATGATCTGCTCTTAAAGTCCCCTGAACAGCAGGCTTACCCTGCGTCTGGGTTGTGCCGCGCCAGTAGTATTCCGTTAGAAATGCCAGCGAACCACTCACAGCAAACTGATCCTTAAACGCTTTAGGTTCTGCGGCTTGCACATTGATTGTTGAAAATATTGCTGATGTGAAAATCCCTAGCAGCACTGTATTTTTTATCATTCACTTATTCCATTAGTACATGATTATTCTTGAATTTTCATTGTCTTTAATTTTGAAATAAAACCGAGAACCAATTTAAATAAAAATATAGGAACCATTTATTTTTTAAGCAAAATGCGTTTAGCCATGATTTAAAATCAAGTCGCTAAAAATAAAAAAAAAGCCCGCAGGCTTTTTTTATTTCACTCAATTTATTATTTACTGTTCAGCTTGCCGTCATAAACTTTTTCACCCGCAAACCAAGTTTGAGCCACTTTCCAATCCTTAATGTCTTTATTTAATGGCGTTTGCAAAGCCCCTTGTAAAACCACAAAATCTGCCCACTTTCCTACACTAATACTGCCAATTTCATTGCCCCAGCCTGCAACATTGGCGGGTGCTTGGGTATAGGCATACAAGGCTTCATCTAAACTCAAGGCATTATCGCTATAACGGGTCTTGCCGTTATATTCGCGGAACACGACATCACTTAACTGTAGCATTGGATTTTCAGGGGCCGTTGGCCAGTCGCTGCCCAACACCATCGATGCACCACTACTCAATAACGACTGCCAAGCATAGCTATACGGCATTCGTGCTTCACCGAGACGCGACTCCTGATAATTACCAGCAATCGCATGGTCTGGCTGCATGGAAGCAACAACGCCTAATTCAGCAAAACGAGGAATTGCCGTTTTAGTGGTAACTTCAATATGTTCAATCCGATTCAGCAGTTGGCGATGTTTCGGGCTGTTTTCAATCGCATTCAATGCCATATCTACACTTTTATCACCGATGGCATGGATCGCCACAGGAAAGCCCACGTCATTGGCATTTTTCACGATATCATTCAATTTTGGTTGTGAGGTAATGGGCTCGATGTTGAAATGGTGTCGATCAGCATAAGGTTCATTCAGTGCAGCGGTATAGCTCATTAGCGTACCATCAACAAAATATTTCATATAACCAAAACGAAACTGCGGCCCTTTCTGCCACTGCTGCTCTTTTTGGATAAAACGTTGATTCAGTTGATCCCGTTGTTTGGCATAGCTTTGCAGTTGTGCCAGCGTTGCCTGATCTTCCCCAGCCATTAATCCAAAACGAATACGCATCGGTAACTGTTTCTGTGACTCAAGTAAAGCAGGATATACCGTAGCGAGTTCAGCCCACATATCATGTACGGAGGTTATTCCCAAGCTGTTAAAATGAGCAACGATTTTTTCAACCACTGGGATTGCGGCTTTGCCTGAGAGTAATGCTTTTGTATATTGCGGGCTGGCTAAGATCAGTTGATTGGCTGCCGTTTCTTTAAAGATTCCTGTCGGCTCGCCTGTTTGTGGATCTTTAACAATCTCGCCGCCTTCTGGTGCTTTGGTATTTTTATCGATTCCCAGCAATTGCATCGCCTTGCTGTTTACCCAAACGGTATGATAATCAATATCCTGTAACACCACAGGTCGATCAGGCACAATTGCATCCAGCTCCTGACGTGTTGGCATACGATTGTCCTTCATGGCGCTAACATCCCAACGCCCACCGACCAACCACGCATCTTTCGCAAGTTCTTTATCTCGTTTGGCAATCAATTTAAACCATTCTTGCCGATCGGTGATCCCAAATAGATCCACACCTTCCCAAAGTTCCAGACCACCTAATAAATGAGTATGTGCATCGGTCAAACCAGGTAGGACTGTTTTGCCTTGGGCATCAATCACCTGTGTTTTTGGACTTGCCATATTTTGAATAAAGGCATTATTACCAACAGCCAGAAACTTGCCATCTTTAATTGCAAATGCTTGTGCTTTCGGTTTGGCTGGATTTGAAGTTCGGATATCTGCATTCATCACAATGATATCCGCTTGTGGTGTTTGTGCCTGAGTCCCGAAGGTCATCATACAAACGCTGAGTCCTAACCATAATTTCTTTTTCATAAGTCCGTTATTCCATTATCCATATTTATTTTTGCACTTTTCATTGTCTGTGATTTTTGAATAAAACCGAGAACCAATTTGGTTGAAAACATAGGTACCATTTAAATAAGCATGAAAATCGAGATGCAATAGATCTCAAAAATTACCCCGCATTTTCAATACAAAAAGCACCTCATCGCTGAAGTGCTTGAATGGATAAAAAGGTCTGAAGAAAGGAGTACGCTCGTTCAGACCATCAACCATTTTCAATTAAGAAATATCGACACACATATATTTCAGTTCCAGATATTCCTCAATCCCAAATTGTGAACCTTCACGACCTAAGCCGGACTGTTTAATTCCACCAAAAGGTGCAACCTCATTGGAAATCAGTCCTGTATTCACACCGACCATACCATATTGCAGTGCTTCACCTACCCGCCATTGGCGTGCCATGTCTTGGGTAAAAATATAACTCGCCAAGCCAAACTCCGTATCATTGGCCATTGCAACCGCCTCAGCTTCATCATTAAAGCGGAATAACGGCGCTAATGGACCAAAGGTTTCTTCTTTGGCAACTTTCATCTGCTGAGTAACATCTCTTAAGATGGTCGGTTCAAAGAAGGTTTTCCCCAAGGCATGCGCTTGGCCACCGATAACAACCGAAGCACCCTGACTCACCGCATCGGCAATATGTGATTGCACTTTTTCAACTGCGTCTTGATCAATCAATGGCCCCTGCGTCACCCCTTCTTCACGTCCATCGCCGACACGAAGTTGCTGTTCAACGGCGATTTTTAAGCGCTCACAAATCGCATCATAAATCCCGTCCTGAACATAGATACGGTTGGCACAGACACAGGTTTGTCCGCTGTTACGGAACTTGCTGACCATAATGCCCTGCACCGCGCGCTCAACATCTGCATCATCAAAAATAATTACAGGGGCATTACCACCCAGCTCTAAAGAAAGCTTTTTGATGGTCGGTGCACATTGTTTCATCAAAATACGACCAACATCGGTTGAACCTGTAAAGCTGAGTTTACGAACCGTATCACTTGCACATAAAGTTTGCCCGACAGCCACCGCATCACCACTGATCAAAATAAATAGATCAGCAGGTAAACCTGCCTGCTCTGCCAGTACCGCCAAAGCATAGGCAGTTAACGGAGTCTGTTCCGCTGGTTTGACCAACATCGAACATCCCGCAGCCAAAGCAGGTGCAATTTTGCGAGTGATCATTGCGGCTGGGAAATTCCACGGCGTAATCGCTGCGGTCACTCCAATCGCTTGCTTAAGTACAATCAAACGCTGTTGCGATTGGACAGGTGTTAACACGGAACCATCGACACGACGCGCCTGCTCTGCAAACCAACGAATGAACGAAGCAGCATAAGTAATTTCGCCACGTGCTTCTGCCAGTGATTTTCCTTGTTCTGCGGTTAAGATTTGTGCCAAAGCTTCACGCTGTTGCAAAATCAGCTGATACCACACCAGTAGAATATCAGCACGTACCAAAGCAGTCTGCTGCTGCCATTGAGCTTGAGCGATGGCTGAACGCGCAATCGCGGCTTCAACGTCGGCTGGGTCAGATGCTTTGACCCAAGCCAAAGCTTGTCCTGTCGCCGCATCATCCACTACAAAATAATGTTCAGTTGGCGCCGCATCAAAACGAATATCTGGATGCTTTAATAGAGCCTGCAAGTTGAGATCAATCATGCTTCAGCTCCTGCGAGCTTTTGTAAAGCAGGTTGTTGCGCTGCAATTGCATCTTGAATAATCACCAGCGCTTGATTGAACTGAACCACAGGAATCGTCAATGGATATAAGAAACGAATCACGTTGCCATGCTTGCCACAGGTTAAAAGCAACAAGCCCTGCTCCATGGCATATTGCTGAATGGCTTTCGCCACTTCTGGTTTCGGTTGCCCCGTGACATGATCACCAAACTCAACCGCCACCATCGAACCCAATGCACGAATATCAATAATATCATTTGAATATTTTTGTGCCGCTTTGAGCATTTCTACTAATTCATCACCGAGTACATTGGCACGTTCACATAACTGTTCATCTTCAATCACATCGATCACGGCATTGGCTGCGGCAATGGCAAGTGGGTTACCCGCATAAGTACCGCCTAAACCGCCTGGGTTCGGTGCATCCATCACCTCAGCACGACCGACCACACCCGACAGTGGAAAACCACCACCCAAGCTTTTTGCCATGGTAATCAAATCTGCTTTGACTGGATAATGCTGCATCGCAAACAGCTGCCCAGTGCGCGCAAAACCGGTTTGTACTTCATCTGCAATTAACAAAATACCGTGTTCATCACAAATCTTGCGCAGTTGCTGCATAAACTCAACTGGTGCAACATTAAATCCGCCTTCACCTTGTACAGGCTCTAGCACAATTGCAGCCACATCATGTGCCGCAATATCTTCACTAAAAATTTCTTCCAGGCTAATCAAGGCATCATTCACAGAGATTCCTTTAGACGCCACTGGATAACGGGCATGGAATACGCCTGCGGTCATGACACCAAAGTCACGTTTATAAGGGGCTGTTTTGCCTGTCATCGCCATAGTCATAAAAGTACGACCGTGGAAACCACCACCAAAGGTGATAATGCCATGACGACCCGTTGCAGCACGCGCAATCTTCACTGCATTTTCAACAGCTTCAGCGCCTGTGGTAAAAAATGCTGTTTTGGCAGGGCCTTCAATCGGCGCACGGGCATTGATCCGCTCGGCTAAAGACACATAACTTTCATACGGTACAATTTGATAGGCCGTATGGGTAAATTTATTCAGTTGTTCAGCCACTGCTGTGATGACTTTTGGATGGCGATGCCCCGTATTTAAAACTGCAATTCCACCGGCAAAATCAATATATTCGTTTCCTTCCGTATCCCACAAAGTCGCATTGCTCGCACGTTCAGCATACCATTGGCACATCACGCCAACACCGCGTGGGGTTGCTTGCTGTTTACGAGCATTTATTGCAATATGCTTTGCATCCATTTTGTTACCTCTATACGACAAAACAATAATCTTTTTGGGCATTTAAATTGCTTCATGGCAATGTATTGCTGAAACAAGGCTAAAATGCGCTATGGGTACTTAATGTGTACCTTTTATAAGGAATAGACGAGAGCCACTTTTGGACTAAAGGAGAGAGCCAATTGCGTACCCTGTTAGGAGACTACCTGTTACAGCATTTACAACAGGCCAGTGAAGGGACTTTACCCGCTCGGGTTTTTCATTGTTTAAGAGATGCCATTTTGGAAGGCATTCTTGCACCCAATACTCGTCTTCCAGCATCACGTGATTTGGCCAATGAGCTGCACGTTTCACGTAATACCGTGCTCAATGCCTATGAGCAATTACGTGCTGAAGGTTATATTCAAGCGCATACCGGTCGAGGCACTTGGGTCTCAGAGACACTACCTGAAAGTTATATTCAGGTCAGCACTACACCAAGCTATGCTGCTGCAAGCACAGAAGATACAACACGAACGCTTCCTCAGCGTGGGGCGAGTTTGCTGCAACATGCCGCTGCCTCCCCGTATCAGTGGGGTGCCTTTGTCCCCGGTGCGCCTGATGTCACCGAATTTCCACATGCCGAATTTAATCGGATCAAATCGCGTCTCAGTCGCCAGCCTGAAATTGCCAATTTGATCTACAGCAATGCTGGAGGATGTATGGAATTACGCCATGCATTGGCGGATTATTTGCGCATTGCCCGTTCAGTCAATTGTGAAACAGACCAGATTATTATTACCGAAGGTATCCATCAGGCGGTTGATCTGGTGTCACGCGCTTTATGTGATTTAAATGATCATGTCTGGATTGAAAATCCGGGCTATTGGGGTGCCAAGAATATTCTGCGTATCAATGGCCTCAATATTGTTCCAATGCCTGTCGATGCCGAAGGCATTATTCCAGAAGAACATCCAGCTACCCCACCGCGCCTGATTTTCGTCACCCCGTCTCATCAATATCCTTTGGGTTCGCATCTCAGTTTACCTAGACGTAGAAAATTGCTGGATTTGGCTCAACAGCATGGTAGCTGGATTATTGAAGATGACTACGACAGTGAGTTCCGTTTTTCAGGTCAGCCTTATCCATCGTTACAGGGCTTGGAAGACAATCCGCCTGTGATTTATATTGGAACCTTTAGTAAAACTATTTACCCTGCCTTGCGTATTGGCTATATGGTCGTTCCGAAACAACTGGTACAGCCCTTACGCACAATTTCGGCTGAACTGTATCGAGGCGGTCACTTACTCACTCAACGCGCCTTAGCCGAATTTATTCGTGAAGGACATTATGCAGCACATATCCGCCGGATGCGTCTGCTGTATAGTAAAAGACGGAAGTTTCTGATTGAACTGATTCACCGCTATCTCGGCGATGTGTTTGTACATGCGTTTAATCATGATGCTGGACTGCATCTGGTACTCAAATTACCTGATCACGCCAATGATGTTGAAATATCTGCACTGGCACTGTCGCGCGGGGTGAATGTTCGTCCATTGTCACAATATTATTCAGGTGTCGATACCCCAGTTCAATCGGGCCTATTGCTTGGATTTGCCTGTGTGCAAGAACAGGACATGACTTTTGCTTTTAGTATTTTACGTCAATGCTTGATTGAAAATGCTGTTGAGCTTTTTCCACAGAACCGTTGATCACAGTAAAATAGCACTTGGTTTAGAAGGTCTAGGCAACACTCTTGTATGGATTCACACCTCAACCAAGTGACACTGAATCAGCAGTTTAATCTGAACTAAAAACAAAGATCTAAACTGACTTTGACCCGATCTAAAACGATTAAGGTCCGATAGGTTTTTACATCTTGATTATCGGCAAAATGCTTTCTGACTAAGGCTTCAAAATGAGATAGGTTATTGGAGAGCATAATCATGATAAAAGACACCCCGCCATTGACGAAATAACATTGCTGAATCTCGTCTACACTAGCAAAGTATTGCTTGGCCCGATCCATCACCACGGAACGATCCTCGCTTAAACGGACTTCAATGATCGATGTCACCTTCTCTCCAAATCGCTTTGGATTCAGTACCGCACAATTCTTTTCAATAATGGCTTCCTGTTCCATTCGAACAATACGCCGTTGTACCGATGCCTGAGATAGACCAATCTGTTCCGAAATCTGCCGATGTGAAGTTTTATTGTCCTGCTGCAATATTCTTAAAATTGCATAATCAAAGTGATCGAGTGAAAGTTCTGCCATGAATTAATTCCTCATTTTTCTTCGATAATAGAGTGAATAACCCACAGACTTCAATCAATAAGCGCAATTTAATCATCCTTCAAGAACTAAAATCTCATGATCAAGCTCTAGGTCATCGACATGCGTGCGTCTGTTCAGAATAAACAAGAATTTGCTTTGGCTGCAGCATGCCTATCACTTGCCTCGGTACAAATTGGGGCTGCGATTGCAAAAATTCTATTTCCGATCTTTGGTGCTGAAGGAGTTGCCCTGATTCGTTTAAGTTTCTCGGCACTATTGTTATGGATGATTTTCAAACCTTGGCGTAGCTTGCATTCCCAGATGGATTGGAAAAACCTGATCATTTATGGGCTGATTCTGAGTTTAATGAATCTTTTGATCTATAAGGCATTTTCCCATTTGTCGATTGGTATTGCCATTTCAATTGAAGTCTTGGGTCCACTCACCGTTGCCATTATCATGTCAAAACAGAAACAGGATTTACTCTGGGGTATCTTGTCATTTATGGGTCTGATGTTATTACCTTTGGGTAGTGCCAATCAGAATTTCAGTTATATCGGCATGTTTTATGCGCTTGCCGCAGCATTCTGTTGGGGCATGTATATCATTTACGGTACTAAAGTCGCCAAAGGCGGCAGCAATACGGTGGCGATAGGCATGTTGGTAGCAACTCTATTTGCGCTACCCTTTGGCATCTCTGATCTGAATCAGCTGTTCCATTCTTATTGGATTTTGCTGCTCTGTGTTTTGGTATCGCTACTTTCCAGTACCATTCCATTTTTGCTAGATATTTTTGCAATGAAAAAACTCGAACCGAAAGTATTTGGAATTTTACTAAGTGCCTCTCCTGCGGTCAGTGCCCTTGCTGGTTGGCTGATCTTAAAAGAACATCTCAACCCGTATCAAATCACGGGCATTGCCATCATCATGCTCTCGTGTGCGGGTTGCTCCTATTTCTCCTATAAAAATAATAAGGCCTAAACTTCAACGCATAGGCCTTGTCATGCTGTTCGATCAGTCTAGGTGCAACGCTACTGTTCGACTACTTTTCTTCTTTCGGGTCACGATCAGTCCACAGATCACGACAATGAAGGTTACGCTCAAAGATAAAGTGGTTTCATAGCTATATTGAGGTGACAGGAACATATAACCCAGTACACTCATAATCACCACAATCACAAACCAAGTCAGCCATGGAAATAACCACATTTTAAAAGGCACAGCAGCCCCAACTTTGTCTAATTGAGTACGCAAACGGAGCTGTGATACCGCAATCACCAAGTAAACCACCAATGCAATCGAACCTGTGGTTGACAGCAGAAATCCAAATACTTGTCCAGGAAATAAATAATTGACTGCACAACAAATCAATCCAATCAATGTCGAAGCAAATACCGCGATGGTCGGGACACCAGCTGCATTAATTTTGGTGACCATTTGGGGTGCTTCTTGACGGGCACCCAATGCAAATAGCATACGAGAAGAGGTATAGACAGCCGCATTCATACAACTCGCCACGGCAATAAATACCACAGTATCCATAATTAACTTGGTTTGAGGAATATTCAAACTGACCAAGACATACTGAAAGGTGCCTAATTTTTGTAAGTCAGGTGAACGCCAATCGACCAAGGCAACCGCGAGGAAAATTGAAACCACGAAGAATAAGATAATCCGATACAGGACTAAATTGGTTGCCCGTTTGATTTTCTCTTCAGGATTTTTAGACTCCGCCGCAGCAATCGAAAGAATTTCAATGCCAAAGAAGGAAAATGCCGAGATCAAAATCGCAGATAGCACACCGCCCATACCATGTGGCATAAAGCCGCCATTTGAAAAAAGATTGCCCACACCACTGACATCTTTGGCTAAAGGCCACAGTCCAAATACGGCAGATGCACCAATCACAATAAATACAAGTATCGCAATCACTTTAATCAGCGCAAACCAAAACTCAAACTCGCCAAAACTTTTGGTGCTAAAGAAGTTGGCTAAACTCAGTAAGATAATAAATGCAAAGGCATAAATGGCACTGGATACCTGTGGAAACCAAGCATGCAGAATTTCGGCACCTGCAATGGCTTCAATTGGAATCACCAAAACCCAGAACCACCAATACAGCCAGCCCACACTAAAACCTGCCCAAGGACCAATTGCTTTACGGGCATACGTTGAAAATGAACCTGTGTCAGGCTGTGCAACGGCCATTTCACCGAGCATACGCATGACTAAAAAAACCAGAATACTGGTAATAATATAAGCTAGTACAGCAGCGGGACCTGCTTTGGCAATTGCAGCGGATGAACCGACAAATAAACCTGCACCAATCACACCACCAATACTGATCATAGTGACATGGCGGTTCGAAAGTCCTTCACCTAATTTTGTTGTTTTTGCGCTATTCATATTTTATTCCTTAAAAATACGTCTTAAAAAACCGTTAATTACATGTTTAAATTCCTATAAAAATAAAAAGGGAAAACCAATGGTCTCCCCTTGAGCAAAAATTAATTTAAAGTTGGCATGGCAAATTGTTTCGCCTCACGAATCTGTGCGGATGGCCAACGTTGGGTGATGGTTTTACGGCGGGTATAGAAACGCACGCCATCTGGCCCATAGGCATATAAATCACCAAACAGTGAACGCTTCCAGCCGCCAAAACTGTGATAGGCAACAGGTACAGGTAATGGCACATTGATCCCGACCATGCCCACTTCGATATTATTGCTAAAATAACGCGCCGCTTCGCCATCGCGAGTATAAATACAGGTGCCATTGCCATATTCATGGTCATTGATCAACTGCATGGCTTCTTGCATGCTCTCGACACGGATCACCTGTAATACAGGCCCAAAAATTTCTTGCTGATAGCTGGTCATCTCTGCTGAAATTTGATCAATCAGGGTCGGCCCGACAAAGAATCCATGTTCATAACCGACAGGTTTGGCGTCACGTCCATCCACCACAATTTTAGCACCTTGTTGCTCTGCACTTTGGATATAAGCTTGTACCTTCTGTTTATGTGCTTGCGAAATGAGCGGTCCAAAGTCATTACTGGCATCGGCATAATGACCAAACTTCAATTGCTGCATTTCTTGTTTGAGCTTGGCAATCACCACATCGGCCACTTCATCGCCAATGGCCACCGCAACAGACAAGGCCATACAACGCTCACCCGATGAACCAAAGGCTGCACCTAATAAGGAGGTCACCACATTATCAATATCGGCATCGGGCATAATAATGGCGTGGTTTTTTGCACCACCTAAGGCCTGACAGCGTTTTCCTGTCGAGGTGGCAGTCCGATAAATATATTCTGCAATTGGCGTTGACCCCACAAAACTGATGGCTTGGATTTTGGGATGATGCAGTAAAGCATCGACGGCTTCTTTATCACCATTGACCACATTAAACACGCCATCTGGCAAGCCCGCCTGTTTAAGTAACTCAGCCAAATAGAGTGCGGCTGAAGGAGCCTTTTCCGAAGGCTTTAAAATAAAGCAATTGCCACACACAATCGCCATCGGGAACATCCACAACGGCACCATTGCAGGGAAATTAAAAGGGGTAATCCCTGCAACCACACCTAAAGGTTGAAACTCACTCCAAGAATCAATATCTGGACCAACATTCTTAGAATATTCGCCTTTTAAAAACTCAGGTGCACCACAGGCATATTCCACATTTTCAATGCCACGCTGCAATTCACCTTTGGCATCATGGCAAATCTTGCCATGCTCTTGCCCGATCAATTCACACAGGGTTTCAGCATTTTCTTCAAGTAATTGTTTGAACTTAAACATCACCCGCGCCCGTTTGATCACGGGTGTATCGCGCCATGCAGGGAATGCCTGTTCTGCAACCTGCACCACCTGATTCACTAGCGCTGTATCCGCCAATGCCACTTCTTTGCTGATCTCACCGGTTGCAGGATTATAGACCGCTTGTTTTCGACTGGATTTGGTGACCAAACCACCTTGAATAAAATGCCCAATCAATTGAGGGGTTGAGGCTGGAGCTGAATCCGTATTGCTGAACGCATTGGCATTAAAATGTTCTAAATTATTCATCTGTATTCCTTGTCTCTGTATCTTATTTTCCGTTTGCTTTTGGCGGGTACTCAGCCAAGCTTTATTTCACTTGATAAAGGGTTTCACCTACAGCATTGATCAAGCCTGATAATTGCGCTTCGGTGCTGTTAAACATTGGACCAAATTGAATGGTGTCTCCGCCAAAACGCACATAGAAACCGGCTTTCCACAACTTCATACCGATTTCAAATCCACGAATGGTGGTATCTCCATCTCGTGGCGCAAGCTGTAGCGCCCCAATCAAACCGCAATTGCGAATATCAATCACATTCGGTACACCTTTTAATTCATGAATCAGTTTTTCAAAACTTGGAGCCAAAGCCGCAGATTGAGTAATCAGATTTTGATTTTCCAATACATCTAAAGTGGCTAAAGCAGCCGCACAGGCAACGGGGTGCCCTGAATAGGTATAGCCGTGGGTAAATTCAACCGCATGTTCAGGCAAGTCTTGTTGCATAAAGGCATCATAGATTTCGCGACTTGCGACAACGCCGCCTAATGGAATGGCACCATTGGTAATTTGTTTGGCAAAAGTCAGCAGATCAGGTATTACATCGAAATATTCTGCTGCTGTCCATGTGCCCATACGGCCAAAGCCCGTAATTACTTCATCAAAGATCAGCAGGATATTGTGTTGATCACAGATTTCTCGCAGGCGTTTTAAATAACCTGTCGGTGGCACAATACAACCCGCCGAACCAGAAACAGGTTCAACAATCACTGCGGCAATATTCGATGCATCATGTAGCTCAATCAACTTGAGCATTTCATCAGCCAGCTCAATTCCACCCGTTTCGGCACAACCTTTGCTAAAACTCAGATGCGGTTGCAAGGTATGCGGTAAATGATCTACATCCATCAATTGACCAAACATTTTACGATTGCCACCAATACCGCCCAGACTGGTGCCTGCCACGTTGACACCATGGTAGCCACGTGCCCGTCCAATCAATTTGGTTTTGCTCGGTTGACCTTTAATCCGCCAATAAGCTCTTGCCATTTTGATCGCAGTATCTGCTGACTCAGAGCCAGAATCGGTAAAAAATACATGCTGTAGCTTTTCAGGCATGTGCTGCACAATTTTTTCAGCCAATTGAAAAGATAATGGGTGTCCGAATTGAAATGCAGGTGAATAATCCAGTTTTGCCAATTGACGAGTTACGGCTTGCTGGATTTCAGGCAAGCTATGCCCCGCACCGCAGGTCCACAAACCTGACAATGAGTCATAAATCTCACGTCCTGTACTGTCAATCAAAGACGAACCTTTGGCAGCCACGATAATGCGTGGGTCTTGATGAAAGTTACGATTGGCGGTAAACGGCATCCAATGTGCTTGATAATTTAACTTTATAGCAACGTCTGACGGACTAGCTTCCAATGCATCATCACGGTCATTTGTGGTGTCGATATCAAACATAATCACTCTTCTTGTTTTGGGTTTATGTTTGGAGTGTACAGCGCGTTATAGTTTTGATAAATTCAAATTGTCTTGAGTTTAGATATAAAAAAGCAAAACTAAATGAAGCCTAAAAAATTAAATCAAGTGACTGATTTTGATATAAAACTGCTCAAAATTTTTAAAACGGTGTGTGACTGCCACAGCTTTAGCGCTGCGGAAAGTCTACTTGGCATCAGTCGTTCTGCGATTAGTCTGCATATGAGTGATCTGGAAAATCGGCTCGGAATTCGGCTGTGTCAAAGAGGTCGAGCGGGCTTTGCCCTGACCGATGATGGTCGTGAAATTCTGGAATATATTGAAGTGTTGAATGCTTCGATTGAAGACTTTCGAGCCAAAATCAATCAAATGCATAATCAACTCAAAGGTGAATTTAATATTGGGATTATTAATAATTTAGTCACCATGCCTAGCGCCTATATCACCAATACCCTTGCGCTATTGGCGGATGAAAATCCAGAAGTGGTGATTAACATCAGTATGAGTACCTTGTCCGATATTGAATGTCGTGTCTTGGACAATCGCTTACATGCAGGTGCAATCCCTTTGGTCACGCCATTATCTGGCTTAGATTATTTTGATTTATATAGCGAAAAGTCTTTGCTCTACTGTGGTAAAAATCACCCGCTATTTCAACATTTAGGTGACATACAAACAGCGGACTTAAAACAGTGGCATGCGGTATTGCCCAATTATGCAACGACAGCAGAGGCAACAAAATTACATCAACTTCTGGATTGTTCAGCAACCGCCAGTGACCGTGAAGGGATCGCATTTCTGATCTTAACCGGAAAATTTCTCGGTTTTTTACCTGATCATTATGCAAGGAAATGGGTGCAAGATGGTTTTATGCAGCCTATTTTACAGGACGTGATGCATTACAGTACCCCGATCTGTCTGATCACCCATAAAGGCAAAAACTACAATATGATTTTAAAAACCTTTATGGATATCCTGAAAACCAGAATCATGCCGTTGACTTAAGCAAAGGCAGAATACAAAAGTCGATGCGTTGGGCGCATCGACTTTGTTTTATCAATCAGGATGCATTGCTATGCTTCACCTGTTTCAGCGATGTTTGTCGCTGGATTGACTGTGCTTTTACTTCCACTGTCTGACTCATGCCGTTTCAGCACCAGCACCGCAAAAATTGCAATAATCGCAGGGATGGCAATCATCACAAAGTTCAGCTTATGCGGTAGACCTAAGGTCAGCAGCATCCCTGTTAGAATCGGCCCGACAATAGCACCAATTCGACCAACTGCAGATGCACAACCAATCCCTGTCGAGCGCACACTCAATGGATAGAATTGCGCTACATAACTATAAAGTAAGATGGATGTACCAATAGTTGCAGCACCCGCAATCGTCACCAAACCATATAAAATATAGGCTGGCGAGTTATAACCTAGTCCGACCAAGGCAAAGACTCCTGCCACAAACATGGTTAAAATCACAGGCTTTAAGTGGAATTTATCTGACAGTATCCCACCAAAAATTGCCCCAAGCATGGCCCCGACATTCAAAGCCAATAGGAATAAGATACTTTTACCCAAAGAATAGCCTGCTGCCAGCATCAGTTTTGGCAACCAACTACTCAATGCATAAACCATCAACAAGCACATAAAGAATAATAGCCAGAACATCAGCGTACTTAAAGCACGACCATGTTGAAATAAAGCTTTGGCAGAACTGCCTGTATCCAGATGATCGTCATTCAAGCATAAGCGTGTCTCACTGCTTAATGCCTGCTCTGGTGCAATTTTTTGAATGATGGCATGGGCTTGTTCAGTCTTACCGCTTTTCACTAAAAAGGTCAGTGACTCAGGTAAGAACTTCCATAAAATCGGTAACAACAATAATGGAATACCTGCGATCAAGAACATGATTTGCCAGCCTTGGCTTTCGACTAAATAACTGCCCAACAATGCCGAAATAATTCCACCAATGGCATAGCCACTAAACATGCTCCCAACCAAGGTACTACGTATCCGTTTCGGTGCGTATTCAGAGGTCAAAGCCACCAGATTCGGCATCACCCCGCCAATGCCTAAACCAGCTAAAAATCTTAAAATCCCAAACTCAAAAGGCGTCGATGCAAATGCACCCCAAAAGGTAAAACCACTAAAAAAAGTCACACAAATCAAGATCACATTTTTGCGACCGATTTTATCTGCCAGCGCCCCGAATAGCATGGCTCCAAACATCATTCCACATAAAGCAGTACTGGCCAACATACCCGCCTGCACTGCTGTCAGTGACCACTCCTGCATCAATACGGGTAAAACCACACCATAAATAACCAGGTCATAACCATCAAAAATAATAATCAATAAGCACCAAAGCAAAATGCTCCAGTGAAAAGGCGTAAATTTTGCTTGGTCAATAATTGCATTGACATTCAACGTCGATGTTGCCATTTAATCATCTCCTCTATGAGATAAATTCTTGTTCATTTTTAAAACGACATACTGCACCCTAAAGAAAAAACAGATTATTCAAGGTCTTACTTAAAAGTCATAACTCGCCATCATATTGAAGCGGTTATCGATCCCGTTACTGCCGTCAAAGGTTTCACGCTCACCATAGACATATTCCACCCCCAAGGTGATGGGTTTATACGGGTTGTACATGGCATTGATCCAGCCCTGCCAAAGTTCCTTGTTTTGAGTTGCATTATTTTTTTGAATTTCAGCGAAAGTATTGTCATCCTTGGCTTTCATATAGCCGTAGCCCAAGGTTGAGCGAAGCTTCGAATTAAACTGATGGGTCAGACCGGCAGAAATGGTATCGAATTCATTGCTCTGAATATGATTTTTATCATCAATTACATAGCTGTTATTGGTCCAAAGCAGGAAGCGGCCATCACCTTTAACATGGTAATAATCGGCTTTTAAGAAAGTTTGTGGTGTCAGCTGATATTTACCGCCGAGCCCTACACCCCATGCCCATTCCTCATCATTGCTGGTTTTTTTCTCGGCCATAAAAGTACGACCTGACAACAGTGAACCATTGGCAAATTTATGGTTCAACCGCCCAACTAAAGCAGGCAAACGCATTTCATTATCAGGGTCAGAGGTTGCGGTATATTTAGGATCTTCAATCGCGACAGCAAAACTGGTATTGGCCGATAAATTATCGCTATAACGTACCAAAGGTGAACGTTGTAATGCCCCACCGACATAGGTTCCCGCATCAATGGTTTCTGGATAATATTCAGGTGCAATAAAGGTTGACCAAGTCTGACCGATCAACCATTTATCAAAGGTTAAATAGGCATGACGAATACGGAATTGATCACGTGTGCTGCCGCCAAAAAAATCCATTTCCAGCTTGCCACCAACATCACCTACAGTTGTAGGTGTTTTAAAATTTAAACCCAAACGGGTGACATTGACGGTTGAGTGCAAGCGGTCTTTTTGTTGAGCTTCCTCGGCAGTATGTTCCAGTGGTACGCCACTGATATTGTTATACATGGTCGATGCACCCTTGGCCTGATAAGAAGCATCGGCACGGAGATAACCATATAAATTGACTTCAGCCCCGCCTTTGCTGATATTCAGTTTTGGAGCTTGTGCTTCCGTCACCTGTGGCGCAGCAGCTACGGCAACTGGAGCTGTCGATTGTGTCTGAGCAGGTTGTTTTACATACTGTTGCAGCATGGCGCGCAACTCTTGAACTTCTTGTCTGAGTTGTGCAATTTCAGCACTCTCAGTTCCCGAATAAGCAGAGGACATGGCCGTTAAAACCGCCGTTGCCAATATGCTTTTTTGTACCGTTAAAATAAACTTTTTCATTAAAATCAATTTCCTTTTCGGCTGATCTTAAAACCCGGTTTAAGATCATTCTTTGTTTGTGTTTTTCCTTTGTCGCACAGATGTACCACATCACATTTTTTATTCTAAAAATTCAAACCATTGATTTATTTAAACTTCACCTCCTATCTAAGTGAGTAGCCACTTTTCTTAAAGACAACAGAACCTTGCAGCGGCAAGTTCAGCCACTGTTAAAAAACATCGGTTAGAAGCTAAAAATTAAGTTGCTGTTTTAATGTTGAATTCCTTGTTGAGTGAAAACAGCCTTGCCAGAAAGTTCCGAGGTCAAAATCTCCTCCTGTTTTTTCTGGGCAATCAGTCCCTGATAAGTTAAAACTTGGCTAAAGCAATGCACTTGTTGAAAACCAGTACTGCAAAGAAGTTGCCGATAGGCGTCAAAAGTGAGCGTGAAAAAGTCTTGTGCTAAACGCTCCATCATGGCATGGCTCTGCTCGGCACTCAGACCATTGCTCTGACACAGCAGTGGCAATGCTTTCAATTGTTGAGGTTCTTCACAGGCCATCAGGTCATAAGTCATGAGCAATCCATCCGCTTTTAATCGCTGTGATATTTCAGCAAAGAAACTCGGTTTAAGCGCATGCGGTACAAAATGTGCCACTAAAATTGACAAGGCCGCATCAAATTTTGGCTGTGTAGGCAATGCTGCTGTTTCGCCATGAATAAATTGCACCCGCTCGGACTGACCCAGTGCCTGAATGAGGGCTTGTGCTTTCTGCAACATACTCAAAGAAGGATCAACAGCCGTAAAAGTCCACGTCGGATGCCGTTTCAATAAATATTCAAGCTCATAGCCTGTGCCACAACCAACAATTAAAATCTGCGCGTCTGCACTTAAAGCGGATTGTAAAATCGCATCCACTTGTTGATGCATCAGCTCATAACCTGGAATCAGACGACGGATATGATCGTCATAGCGTTCCACTACTTTTTGACTATTAAAATCTTTCGCCATTTGATCCTCTATTTTTAAAAGCCTTAAACGGTCAGCATCGCATCAACGGATAACGGCTTTATAGAAGGTTTGCTCGCTTCGATACTTAAGCCCAATTTTTGAAATAAAGCGTGATCACGATTTTCACCCGCATTGGCAGTGGTTAACAGCTTTTCACCTGAGAAGATCGAATTGGCACCTGCCATAAATGCCAGAGCTTGATCTGAATCGGTTAATGCTTCACGGCCTGCGGAGAGTCGAATGTAACTTTGCGGCATGATTAATCGTGCCACCGCAATGGTCCGAATCCATTCAATCACATCCAGTTTCTCTACTTGAGCCAGTGGAGTCCCTTCTATCGGCACGAGCATATTGATCGGTACAGACTCGGGATGTAGCGGCAAAGTTGCTAACTCGTGTAAAAGACCAATCCGATCCTCTCGGCTTTCACCTAAACCGACAATCCCACCACTACAGACTTTCAAGCCTGCCTGACGAACATGGTCTAGTGTATCCAGTCGATCATCAAAAGTTCGGGTGCTGATAATGTGGGAATAATATTCCCGCGAGGTATCCAGATTATGGTTGTAATAATCCAGACCAGCCTCTTTTAAACGCTCCGCCTGAGAGGCATTCAACATACCCAACGTCATACAGGTTTCCAGTCCCAAAGCTTTGACTTCGCGTACCATGTCCAGTACATAAGGCATATCGCGCTCATGCGGATTGCGCCATGCAGCACCCATACAAAAACGAGATGCACCTGAGGCTTTGGACTTTTGTGCCTCTTGAATGACTTTCTCGACGGCAATGCGTTTTTTTGCTTCCAGTTTTGAATCATAACGCGCCGATTGCGAACAATACTTACAATCTTCTGGGCATTTACCAGTTTTAATAGACAGCAAAATACTGACCTGAATCGTATTCGCAGCAAAATATTGTCGGTGTAACTGTTGTGCCTGAAACAGCAAATCTAACAATGGCTGCTCATAAAAAGCCTGTATTTCTGCACGTGACCAATCATTTCTAATCTTCATTTATTGATCCTGACATCCTATGTTTAGAGAACAACCACGACATCAAAGCTCCTCCTCAGTTGCAAGACACAGAGGAGGAATACGGTTTTAATCAAATATTTCAGCAGTCAAATTCAGCTCTACCCGCATGATTTCCTGCAATTTAAATTTCTGAGCTTTTCCTGATGCTGTCATTGGGAACTCATCAAAAAACTTAACGTAACGTGGCACTTTATTATGTGAAATATGCTCTTTGCAAAAACTACGAATACTGTCTTCATTGCTTTGATGGTGCTCGTGTAAAATGATGCAGGCACAGAGCTCTTCACCATAACGCATGTCGGGTAAACCAATCACTTGCACATCACAGACATCGGGATGGGTATATAAAAAGTCTTCAATTTCTTTAGGAAACAGGTTTTCACCACCGCGAATGACGACATCTTTAATCCGACCTTTGATTTTGACAAAGCCCTCACTGTCCATTTCAGCAATATCACCCGTATGCATCCAGCCCGCTGTGTCGATGACTTCTTTGGTTTTTTCAGGCTCATCCCAATATCCCGCCATGACCGAATAACCACGTACGCAAAGTTCACCCAGTGTTCCTTGCGGCACAATTTCGCCTTCTAAATCGACAATTTTGACTTCCAAATGTGGATGAACATGCCCAACCGTACTAACGCGTTTATCAATTGAATCATCAATATAACTCTGCACACTAACTGGAGAGGTTTCAGTCATGCCATAACAGATGGTGATTTCGGACATATGCATACGGTCAATCACACGCTGCATAATTTCTCTCGGACATGGACTGCCTGCCATAATGCCCGTTCTTAAACTGCTCAAATCAAATTCGGCAAATTGCTCATGTTCCAAAATGGCAATAAACATGGTCGGCACACCATAGGCTGCCGTACATTTTTCCTGCTCAATGGTTTTTAAGGTTTCTAATGGATTAAAGACTGAAGCAGGATAAACCATGGTTGCACCATGAGTAATACAGGCCAGATTGCCCATCACCATGCCAAAACAATGGAATAAAGGCACCGAGATACAGACTCGATCTTGGGGGGTTAAACCAATGCCTTCACCGACAAAATAGCCATTATTCAGGATGTTATGATGCGTCAACATGGTCCCTTTCGGATTGCCTGTTGTGCCTGAGGTAAATTGGATATTAATGGTTTCATCAAACTGCAACTGCTTGGCTAAGCGTTGTAATTCATCGAGCTGAGATTGATTTGGGACGTCGAGTAAATCGCTAAAACGATGAATACCGGTGTGCTGCTGCTCATCAATTTTAATGACATATTTTAAATGCGGTAACCGCGCTGCATTCAATACCTTATCGAGGCTGGATGCGAGTTCAGGTGCAATCTTAGTCAACAATTCTTGATAATCTGTGGTCTTAAATTGTGAGGCAATAATCAAGCCTTTGCAGGAGACTTTATTGAGTACATATTCCAGTTCATGACTTTTATAAGCAGTATTTAGATTCACCAAAATAATGCCTGCTTTAAATGCGGCAAATTGAGTCACGGTCCATTCCACACAATTCGGCGACCAGATCGCCAAGCGATCGCCTTTTTTCAAACCCAGCTTGAGCAGACTACAGGCAAATGCATTCACTTCATGCTGTAGTTCTTTGTAGCTTAAGCGTCGGTTCTGATGTGAACTGACAATCGCCTCTTGCTCAGCATATTGCTGGCAGACTTGATCAAATTTATCTCCAATCGTCATCCCCAACAGGGGCTGCGAGCTGGTTCCAGAGGCATAGCTTAACCGTACATGTTGCATTGAATCATTCTCCTTGATTCTTTTTTAATTCTGTTCTTACCTGATCTAATTGTTGTAACTGCAACTACTCTTCAAACTGCCTGTTGTTGTGATGTTAAACCGTTTTGTCTGCCCTACTTTTTCTGTACTGCATCCACACAAAAATCAGCAATCTGTTTGGAAAAATAGTCTTTGTGCGCATGATCAAACTTGGTATTTTGTGCTGGATCCAACGGTTCAACCACCACATAGGTCATTGCCCCGACCACACACATGGCTGTTGTGTTTAAGTCATCCAGAACAAACTCGCCACTTGCATTTCCATCTGCAAGGATTTTTTTAATACTTTGTTTAATCAACTGCTTTACCCGAAAACGCTCATGTTCAACAGTTGAATCCACTGGTTCAAACATGAGTGCATATGCCAGCTGCGGACTGTTCAAGGCCCGTTTTACAAAGGTCGCGACTGCCTTGTGCAATTTTTGTTGTGCGGTCAGATCACTTTCTGTGATGGCATCAATCACCAACAGTTCGGTATTGATGGCTTCTGACAAGACCTCAATTAACACCTGACTTTTATTGTCAAAGTAGCGATACACCAGACCACTTGAGACCCCTGCTTGCTCAGCAATGGTTTGTATCTGTGCGTCTTTGAACCCTCCCTCTGAAATTAATTTTCTGGCTGAACTCAAAATCGATTTACGATTTTGCTCCATCCGCTCCTGCATTAAAGTTGATCGTTTATAGCTCATAAATTTTATTCTCTAACAAATAAAGTGAATTGTAAATCATTTTATGAATCACTATTCACTTTTTTAAAAATTCATTGTAAGGTAGTTCCTAAGCACACACAACAACGCTTAATGGAACAACAAATATAATCACTGGGATGACAACATAATGAACCTACGTAGCTTGAACTTTGGTCTGGATGAAACGTTAATTGCTCTACAAGATTCAGTTGCTGCATTTTGTGCAAAGGAAATTGCACCTATTGCACAACAAGTCGATCAGGACAATGTATTCCCTGCCCATCTCTGGAAAAAATTTGGAGATATGGGATTGATGGGCTTAACCGTTTCTGAAGAATATGGCGGCACCAATCTAGGCTATCTAGCACATATCATCGTGTTGCAAGAAATTTCACGTGCATCCGCCTCTATTGGTCTTTCTTACGGTGCGCATTCTAACTTGTGTATTAACCAGATCAACCGTAATGGCAGTGAGCAACAAAAGCAGAAATATTTACCCAAGCTGATTTCAGGTGACTTTGTCGGTGCTTTGGCGATGTCTGAACCCAATGCAGGTTCGGATGTGGTCAGTATGAAACTACGTGCTGAACAAAAAGGCGATCACTTTGTTCTCAATGGTTCAAAAATGTGGATCACCAATGGCGGTGATGCTGATGTACTGGTGGTGTATGCCAAAACAGATCCACATGCTGGTGCCAAAGGCATGACTGCCTTCCTGATCGAAAAAGACATGCCTGGCTTTAGTCATGGTAAGCATTTAGACAAACTCGGGATGCGTGGCTCTAATACCTATCCACTATTTTTTGACAATGTAGAAGTGCCTGCTGAAAACGTACTTGGTGGCGTTGGCAACGGTGCCAAAGTACTGATGAGCGGTCTGGATTATGAGCGTGCGGTGCTCAGCGCTGGCCCACTCGGGATTATGGATGCCTGTCTGGATGTGGTGATTCCCTACCTGCATGAACGTGAACAATTTGGGCAAGCTTTGGGTGAATTTCAATTGATGCAAGGCAAACTGGCGGATATGTATTCCACTTGGTTGGCTTGTAAAGCCTTAGTTTATGCGGTTGGTGCGGCCTGTGACAAAGCCGACCATGACCGTAGCTTACGCAAAGATGCAGCCAGTGCGATTTTATATGCAGCAGAAAAAGCCACATGGATGGCAGGTGAAACCATTCAAACTCTCGGTGGTAATGGTTATATCAATGAATTTTCGGCTGGTCGTTTATGGCGTGATGCCAAACTTTATGAAATTGGTGCAGGAACTTCGGAAATTCGCCGCATGCTGATCGGCCGCGAACTGTTTAATGAAACCAAATAATAACCATAATTCAGGATGCAGCTTATGAACCAATTACACAGCAAAATTAATGTTCGAAGTGAAGACTTCAAAACCAATCAACATGCCATGCAAACATTGGTCAGCGATCTGAAACAAGTGGCTCAAAAAGTCGCACTCGGTGGTGGCGAAAATGCCCGCCAAAAACATTTGGCCAGAGGCAAACTTTTACCACGTGATCGTATTGATCAATTGATTGATGCCGGCACTGCTTTTTTAGAAATTGGTCAATTGGCTGCTTACAAGGTGTATGAAGATGATATTCCTGCTGCGGGTGTGATCGCTGGTATTGGCCAAGTCAATGGTGTGACCTGCATGATTGTCGCCAATGATGCAACCGTCAAAGGTGGTACCTATTATCCATTGACGGTGAAAAAGCATTTACGTGCGCAGGAAATTGCTGAGCAAAATCACTTGCCGTGTATTTATCTGGTGGATTCGGGCGGTGCATTCTTACCGATGCAAGATGAGGTGTTTCCTGACCGAGATCATTTCGGGCGTATTTTCTATAATCAGGCACGTATGTCGAGCCAAGGTATCGCCCAAATTGCGGTAGTGATGGGCAGCTGTACCGCTGGTGGTGCTTATGTCCCTGCCATGTCGGATGAAACGATTATTGTACGTAATCAAGGTACGATTTTCCTCGGTGGCCCGCCATTGGTCAAAGCCGCAACGGGTGAAGTGGTCAGCAGTGAAGATTTGGGTGGTGGTGATGTACATACCCGCCTATCAGGGGTTGCCGATCATTTGGCGGAAAATGATGAACACGCGCTTGCGATTGCCCGTAATATCGTTGCCAATCTGAATAAAAAGCCAAATGAATTAAACAAGCAGATTGATGAACCGCTATTTGATGCCAACGAACTCTATGGCGTTGTGCCAAGTGATGCGCGTAAACCTTTCGATGTACGTGAAGTGATTGCACGTATTGTTGATGGTTCACGTTTTGATGAATTTAAAGCACGTTTTGGTTCCACTTTAATTACAGGTTTTGCTTCACTTTACGGCATGCCTGTCGGCATCATTGCCAATAACGGCATTCTCTTTTCTGAATCTGCACAAAAAGGCGCACACTTTATCGAGCTATGTACTCAACGTAATATCCCATTGCTATTTATCCAAAACATCACTGGCTTTATGGTCGGTCGTCAATATGAGAATGAAGGCATTGCCAAAAATGGTGCCAAGTTGGTGATGGCGGTAGCGACAGCCAATGTACCAAAACTCACCCTGATTATTGGGGGTTCTTTTGGTGCAGGTAACTATGGCATGTGTGGACGTGCCTATTCCCCACGCTTTTTATGGACATGGCCGAACTCGCGTATTTCGGTGATGGGTGGCGAACAGGCTGCCAGCGTGCTATCAACCTTAAAACGTGATCAGATTGAACAAAAAGGCGCGCAATGGTCAGCACAGGAAGAAGATCAATTTAAACAACCGATTCGTGAACAATATGAGCATCAAGGGCATCCATATTATGCCTCTGCCCGCCTTTGGGATGACGGCGTGATTGACCCTGCTCAAACCCGTCATGTGCTGGGGCTGAGCCTTGCTGCTGCGCTGAATGCACCAATTCAGCCGACCAAGTTCGGCGTGTTCCGCATGTAAGAGGTGTCTATGAGCTATCAATTTTTACAACTGGAACAACACGGTCAAGTGGCCTATGTTTGGCTAAACCGACCTGAACTGCACAATGCCTTTAATACTACGGTGATTGAAGAATTACATGCCTGCTTTACCAGCTTAAATCAGCGTGATGATGTGCGTGTGGTGGTCTTGGCTGGACGTGGCAAAAGCTTTTCAGCAGGTGCCGACCTGAACTGGATGAAACAGGCGGGTCAAGCCTCTTCAGCAGAAAACGAAGCCGATGCGCTCAAACTTGCACAGATGCTAAATGCTCTCGCGACCTTAAAGCAACCGACACTTGCGCGTGTGCATGGCATTGCCTTTGGCGGTGGTATGGGTTTGGCATCGGCCTGTGATATTTGTATTGCCAGTACTGACGCCAAATTTGCGACTTCAGAAGTTCGACTCGGCCTTGCACCATCTACCATCAGTCCCTATGTAATTCGTGCCATTGGTGCTCGGCAAGCTTCACGTTACTTCTTGACGGCAGAGCGTATTTCAGCACGTGACGCCAAACAGATTGGCTTGGCCCATGAAGTCGCTGATGCCGAAGACTTAGACCAGAAAGTTCAAGAGATTATAGATGCACTATTACTCGGCGGACCACAGGCACAGGCTGCATCGAAACAGTTAATTCAGATGGTCAGCCACCAAACGATGAGTGATGATTTACTCCAGCAGACTGCACAGCATATTGCTCAAGTTCGTCAAGGCAGCGAAGCCAAAGAAGGTTTGAATGCCTTTTTAAATAAACAACAACCTGTGTGGACTTCCACCTCCCAATAACAACAATTCAGGACGATCACAATGTTTGAAAAGATTTTAATTGCGAACCGTGGCGAGATTGCCTGCCGTGTGATTCGTACTGCAAAAAAACTTGGTATTGCAACGGTTGCGGTGTATTCAGATGCAGATGCCAATGCACAGCATGTTAAATTGGCCGATGAAGCGATTTATATTGGGCAATCCCCTGCCACACAAAGTTATTTACAAGTCGATCGTATTATTCAGGCGGCGATTAATACGGGCAGCCAAGCGATTCACCCGGGTTACGGTTTCTTGTCCGAAAATGACCAATTTGCCCTCGCTTGCCAGCAACACAATATTTGCTTTATTGGCCCACCCGTGGATGCCATTTTAGCCATGGGTCTCAAAGCCACCTCTAAAGCCTTAATGGAAAAAGCAGGTGTGCCATTAACACCGGGTTATCACGGCACCAACCAAGAGGCTGAGTTTTTGAAACAGCAAGCCGATGCAATTGGCTATCCAGTACTGATCAAAGCCAGTGCTGGCGGCGGCGGTAAAGGCATGAGCTTGGTCGAACGCAGTGAAGATTTCTTGCAGTCCTTAGCCTCGTGTAAACGTGAAGCTAAATCCAGCTTTGGCAACGATGATGTCCTGATTGAACGCTATGTGATTCAGCCACGTCATATTGAAGTACAGGTCTTTGGCGATACGCATGGTAACTATGTGCATCTGTTTGAACGTGATTGTTCAGTACAACGTCGTCATCAAAAAGTACTAGAAGAAGCCCCTGCACCACAAATGCCTGCTGAAAAATTGGATGCCATGCGTCAAGCTGCGATTGATGCTGCCCGTGCAGTGGATTACGTTGGTGCGGGTACAGTTGAGTTTATTGTGGAACAGGACGGCACCGCCTATTTCATGGAAATGAATACCCGTCTACAAGTAGAACATCCCGTTACCGAAATGATTACCGGTGAAGATCTGGTGGAATGGCAACTGCGTGTCGCCGATGGTGAACCACTACCAAAACTGCAACATCAATTACAGATTCATGGTCATGCGCTTGAAGCACGTATCTATGCCGAAGAACCCGAAAAAGGCTTCTTACCTGCCATCGGCAAAATTGACTATCTACACTACCCAACGCAAAACCAATCTGTCCGTGTTGACAGCGGCATTGTTGAAGGTGATGAAATCACCACCTATTACGACCCAATGATTGCCAAATTGATTGTATGGGGCAAAAACCGTGAAGCGGCTTTGATCCAAATGCAACATGCACTCAGTCAATTCCACGTCGATGGTTTAGGGAATAACATTGCCTTTTTGGAAAAAATTGTACGCTGTGATTCATTTAAACAAGCCAAACTGGATACCAATCTGATTCAACGTGAACATGATTTCTTGTTCCAGCCTGAACAGATTAAACCTGAATTGGTGGTCGCCACAGCCTTTATCGAGTTTTTAAGCAAACTCAATCATAACCGCTCTAGCCAAAAACAGTTATGGCAAGCACAACCGCTATGGCGTTTAAATATTGCCTTTAAACAAACCATCAAACTGAACTATCTAGATCAGACTATTCAAATCAAGCTAAGTGCGGCAGAACACGGTTTTAATGCTGAATATAACGGTGAAAGTTACCAGATTTCTGGACAATTATTGGATGCACACACAGCGGTGATTCATCTCAATGGTACCCAACAAAAGCTGTCATTTAACCAGAGTCAACAAGGCATTACCCTATTCCATATGGGACAAAGCCATAAATTTGCCTATATTCGCCAAGATTATCATCAAGAGGATAGCCAAGCAGATCAAGGCCATCTCAAAGCACCCATGCCGGGTGTGGTAACACAGGTTCTGGTCGGTGCTAATCATAGTGTCAAAAAAGACGATATCTTGATGACGCTTGAAGCCATGAAAATGGAATACACCATCCGTGCACCACAAGATGGCGTGATTGTTGATGCGTATTTTCAGGTTGGTGATCAGGTCAAAGCTGGCGATGAACTGGTGGAATTTCAGCCTTTACAGGAGGAAGTTGCATGAGTGAGTTTGTCAAAATCGTGGAAGTTGGCCCCCGAGACGGTCTGCAAAATGAAAAACAGGCGTTGACCGTCGAACAACGTCTAAACTTCATTCATGATCTGATAAATGCTGGACTAAAATCGATTGAAGTGGGTTCCTGTGTATCTGCTAAATGGGTGCCGCAAATGGCACAAAGCGATGAACTGTTTAAGCAGCTCCCACAAGGTACCGATCTGAATTTAAGCCTGCTCACCCCTAATATCAAAGGTTTTGAAGCTGCTCAGGCAGTGGGATGCAAGGAGGTTGCGGTATTTACCGCAGCTTCTGAAAGCTTTACCCGTAAAAATATCAACTGCTCAATCGACGAGAGCTTTGAAAAATTCGCTGATGTGCTACGTGCAGCCAAAGCGCAGCATATCCGTGTCCGTGGTTATGTCTCTTGTGTCGTCGATTGTCCTTATGAAGGTGCAATTGCACCAGAGCAAGTGGTCAACGTGGTTAAACGACTGTATGACATGGGTTGCTATGAAGTCTCTTTGGGTGAAACCATTGGGACTGCCACACCAGATCGGGTAAAGCAAGTTTGGGAAGCCTGTCTGGCTGAACTTGATAGCACCGTTTTAGCGGGTCATTTTCACAATACCTATGGCATGGCGATTGCCAATATTTACCAGTCCTTACAACAAGGCATTCGTGTGTTTGATTCATCCCTTGCGGGACTGGGTGGCTGCCCTTATGCCAAAGGCGCTTCTGGCAATGTTGCGACTGAAGATCTGTTTTATTTACTCTCCCATATGGGCTTTGAAACGGGGATTGATTTAGAAAAACTGATGCAAGCCAGCCAAAATATTAGCCATGTCTTAAAGCGAAAAAGCTTATCCAATTACAGCAATGCCTACTGGCAAACAAAGTGTGCTTAGTGATACCTAGATTCGAATTCACTCATCGTTTAGCAACAAGCTTAATCAATGAAGCTTGCTCAGCTGATTAGGTCTCACCTTTTTCTCGTTCCATGTCGATCGTGGGACGAGACTCGTCTATGCGATTTATTTAAATATAGTGTTTATCTCTGTACAAAATGCCTCCTTTTAAAGAAGCATTTTTTATTTTAATCCTTATTATTCTTTTTCTAACGCTCTCTCAGATTAGTTATAAAAAATAATCCGTATCTTGCTGTATTTTTGGCGAAATATGCTGCTCGACCCACTCCAGCCATGCCCGTGTTTTTGCATCCACAAAATGACGCGATGGCAATAAGGTATAGACTCCAATATCAGGTGAGCGCCAAGCAGGTAAAATACGGCGCAGTCGCCCTGCCCGAATCGCATCAATCGATGAGAAGGTCGGTAATAATGCAATGCCCATATCCTGTTGTACCACATCCAGCAACAACTCAGGGGTATCAGCAATCAAGGGACCATTGATATCAATCTGGTAAGAACAGCTATTTTCACTGACCAAATGCCATTGTGGGGTAATGGACGGATTAACCAAACGTAAGCAGGCATGCTTCTGTAAATCTTCCAGTGTTTGAGGTTCGCCATACTTTTCCAAGTATGCAGGCGAAGCACAGAGCACCGAGAAGATGGTACCGATTCGACGTGCCACAAACCGTGAATCTGCCAATGACTCGGTGAGATACAGGCTGACATCAATGCCCTTACCTAACAAATCAGGCACATTTTGCGAAGTTCGATATTCAACCGTAAGTTCAGGATAAGTTTGACAGAACTCCGCCATCATCGGTGCCAGATAATGATGACCAAAACTGGCCATACTCAATACCCGCAATCGACCCTGCGGTCTGGCGGCCATGCCCATGGCTTGTGCTTCGGATTCCTCGACCATCGCCAGTACTTGGCGACACTGCTCGGCATAGTTTGCACCAATTTCGGTCAAGGCATGCTGGCGGGTTGATCGTTGTAGTAGTTTTGTACCTAAACGCCCTTCTAATTCGCTAATTAATCGCGAAACTTGCGCAGTTGTCAGTTCCATCTGTTCAGCGGCAGCCGTGAAACTCCCACTATCAATCACTTTCAGGAAGGCATGCATTGCATGTAAAAGTCCACCATCAAGATTTTTGCGCATAACGTAAATATCTTTTTCTAAATTACGCATTGTTGCACCAGTCTGGATCAACCACAATGACAAATATGTACATTGATTGAGCAGTTTTTTTTAGCGAACGCCGCTGATCAGTCTTTTTAAAAATATGTACTTACTCCAAATATTCAACCGGATGTTGAAAAAAGAAAGTAGTCAAAACTACACACAATTCTAAGGAGACATAAATGAATATAGCGACAAAAGTTACTTCAAAAATGATCGCTACTAAAGATGTATCACTGGATGATAAATATATCAGTGATCACGGTTCGGCCTACATGACAGGCATTCAGGCACTGGTTCGGTTACCTCTAGCACAGACTCGCCGAGATGAATTGAACGGGTTGCACACTGCCGGTTTTATTTCAGGTTATCGCGGTTCCCCTGTCGGGAATTATGATAATTTTCTTTGGCAAATTGGAGGCCTGCTTAAAGATCACCATGTCGTCTTTCAACCTGGTATCAATGAAGACCTTGCAGCGACTGCCATTTGGGGCACGCAACAAGCCAACCTTGCAGATCAAGGCAAATATGATGGTGTGAGCGCATGGTGGTATGGTAAAGGCCCAGGTGTAGACCGCTCAGGCGATGTACTCCGCCATGCCAACCTTGCAGGAACTGCCGAACATAGTGGCGTGGTTGCCCTGTTTGGTGATGACCATTCCTGTAAATCATCCACCGTTCCACACCAATCTGAACATGTGATGATGGGTTGTGGCATTCCAATTTTCTATCCAACTTCGGTGCAACATATTCTCGATTTGGGCGTCCATGCGATTGCCATGTCACGTTTTGCTGGGGTTTGGACCTCAATGAAACTGGTCAGTGAAATTGTTGAAACTTCGGCTTCAGTCATTGTCGACCTAGATCGTGTCACACCTGTTTTACCTGAAATCGAGCTGCCTGCCGACGGCATCCATATTCGCTGGCCAGATCATGGCATCCAACAAGAACAACGACTCTATCAATATCGCTTACCCGCGGTATTGGCCTATGCGCGTGCCAATCAACTGAATCAGATCACATGGCCGTGTGGGCATGCCCGTATTGGTATTGCAGCCAGTGGTAAGGGTTATCTGGATACCATTGAAGCCTTGCGCATTCTCGGCATTGAAAATGAAACAGCGCAACAACTTGGTCTGCGGGTCTATCAAGTCGGTTTAATCTGGCCTTTGGAACCACAAGGTCTGCGTGAATTTGCTGATGGTTTACAAGAACTGATTGTGGTCGAAGAAAAACGTCCGATTCTGGAAGCACAAATTAAAGATGAATTATATTCTCTGCCTGATGAGCAACGTCCACATGTAATCGGCAAAGCGATCCATGGCAAAGGTGAATGGAGTACCTCATTTGAAGAAGCACCGCTGATTGGGCATTACGAGTTCCAACCTGAACCGATTGCTAAAATGTTGGCAACACGGTTTTTACAGTTAGATTTGCCTGAAAGTTTAAGACGGCAAATCCTGAGTCGAGTCGATTTACTGCATAAAGCTGAGCAAGAATCACGCCGCGTACTGGATTTGGCCGAGCGTAAACCGTATTTCTGTAGCGGTTGTCCACATAATACCTCAACCGTCGTACCAGAAGGCAGTCGTGCACTGGGTGGCATCGGTTGCCACTATATTGCAGTGTCACTGGATCGCGGCACCGAAACCTTCTCGCAAATGGGTGGTGAAGGTGTGAGTTGGGCGGGTGCATCACATTTCACCAATGAAAAGCATATTTTTGCCAATCTCGGTGATGGCACCTACTTCCATTCAGGCTATCTGGCGATTCGACAAGCTATTGCAGCCAATATCAATATCACCTATAAAATCCTCTATAACGATGCGGTTGCCATGACCGGTGGTCAGCATGTTGATGGACATTTGAGTGTCGCGCAACTGACTCGCCAGCTCGATGCAGAAGGCATTAAAAAACAGGTTATCGTGACCGATGAACCTGAGCTGATCCATGCCGAAGAACACCTTGCACCGCATGTCGAAATCCGCCATCGCAATGATCTTGATGCAGTACAACGTGAGTTACGTGATATTTCGGGTGTCACCGCTTTAATCTATGTGCAAACCTGTGCCAGTGAAAAACGCCGTCGCCGTAAACGTGATGCTTATCCTGACCCTGCTGAACGTCTTTATATCAATAGCGATATCTGTGAAGGTTGTGGCGATTGTTCTAAAAAATCAAATTGTCTTTCAATTGAACCAGTAGAAACCGCTTTGGGCACCAAACGTCAAATTAACCAAAGCAGCTGTAATAAAGACTTCACCTGTGTGGAAGGCTTCTGCCCAAGCTTTGTCACCGTGCATACCCGTGATATGAAACGCCCTGCCAAGTTTGAAGGTTTTGCGACAGGTTGGCCTGAACGTCCCTTAATTCCTCAACTGGCTGATACACCAAATCGTATTATGGTCGGTGGTATTGGCGGTACAGGTGTAGTTACTGTTGGGGCTTTACTGGGCATGGCCGCACATTTGGAAGGCAAAGCCACCCGTGTCATGGATATGGCGGGACTGGCGCAAAAAGGCGGTACGGTGTATTCCTATATTCAAATTGCCGCAGATGATGCGCAAATTTCCTCAACTAAAATTCCAGAACATCAATGTGATCTATTGATTGGTGCCGATGCCATTGTGGCGGGCAGTAATGCCGCGCTATCACGTTTAAAACAAGATGCGATGGTGATCGTCAATGAAGATGGTTCACCCACCTCTGACTTTATTAACAAACGTGACTGGTATGCACCGATTCATGATTTGATTGATCGTCTGCGTGGTCGTGTCCACAAAGAAAATCTACTCTCCTTACCTGCCGCACGAATCGCAACACAGCTTTTAGGTGATGCGATCTATGCCAATCAACTGCTCTTAGGGATGGCATGGCAATCAGGGCAAATTCCACTGTTACGTGAAAGTATTGAAAAAGCCATTCAACTGAATGGCACGGCGATTGATAAAAACCTTGAAGCCTTCCGTATTGGATGCCACCTTGCCAGTGACCCAAGCCTAATCACCCATTTAATCGACAGCTTACCAAAAAGTAATGCGCCACAAACACTGGCTGAACTGATCTATGATCACACGATACGTTTGCAAGACTATTGGAATGAAGCCTATGCCAATCAATATCGTATGTTATTGGAACAGGTTGCTAAAGTACTGCCTGAAGCACTGGCAAAAACCATCGCAACTCAACTGTATCGTGTCATGGCCTATAAAGATGAATATGAAGTGGCACGTTTACTGACAGGTGCAAACTTTAAAAAATCCATTGAGTCGCAATTCGGAAGTGGTGTACGTCTCTCTTATCATCTTGCTCCACCGACATTGGGAACCAATGTGCGTAAACGTATCTTTGGTTACTGGATGCGCTTTCCAATGATGTTGCTGGCGCGTTTACAGTGGCTGCGCGAAAGTTTCTTTGATCCATTTGCACGTCAACAAGAACGTCAACATGAACATGCATGGCGTGATCGCTACATCGCCTTTGTTGAAACCCTGATCTCATCACCAAACAGCTATAATTTATCTGTTGCACAACAGATTGCCGAACTACCGGCTGAAGTCCGTGGCTTTGGACATATCAAAATGCAGGCGATGCAAAGCGCAAATCAACGTTGGGATGAGCTATCCGCCGATCTCACCAACAAAGTCTAAGTACCATCAATCACTGGCTGAGCAGATCCAATTTCTGAGGAGATGCTTGGTCAGCTGATTAAAATTTAATTGCAGCACATCCCAAATACGTTAAAGTATTTCGACTTAAGCTGAGTTCACCAAACAGCTCAGCTGAGAAAAATGATAAGAACTTGCTAGAACAATGATGAAGGAATAAAGAATGAGCCGTGTTGAATTTCGCTGGGATGATCCATTTTTAATTGAGCAGCAACTAAGCGAAGAAGAGCGCATGATCCGTGATACAGCTCATGCATTCTGCCAAGACCAGTTAATGCCACGGGTACTAAATCAATTCCGCCATGAAACAACCGATCCGCATATCTTTAGAGAAATGGGTGAATTAGGCCTGCTCGGACCCACCATCCCAGAACAATATGGTGGTGCAGGATTAAATTATGTGAGTTATGGACTGATTGCCCGTGAAATTGAACGCGTGGACTCTGGCTATCGCTCAATGGCCAGTGTGCAAAGTTCTTTGGTGATGGTTCCCATTCATGAATTCGGGACTGAACAGCAAAAGCAAAAATATTTACCCAAACTTGCAACAGGTGAATGGATTGGCTGTTTTGGTCTAACCGAACCCGATCATGGTTCAGATCCAGGCAGTATGGCCTGTCGCGCCAAAAAAGTAGCAGGTGGCTACCGCTTAACTGGCGCCAAAATGTGGATTACCAACAGTCCAATTGCGGATGTATTTGTGGTGTGGGCTAAAGAGCTTTCACCTGAAGGAAATGTCGGCCCGATTCGTGGCTTTATTTTAGAAAAAGGTTGGCAAGGGCTTTCTGCGCCTGCAATTCACGGTAAAGTCGGCTTAAGAGCATCTATTACGGGTGAAATTGTGATGGATCAAGTCTTTGTGCCTGAAGAAAATGCATTTCCAGAGGTTCGTGGCTTAAAAGGCCCTTTCACCTGCTTGAACAGTGCCCGTTATGGTATTGCTTGGGGCGCCATGGGTGCAGCCGAGTTTTGCTGGCATACTGCACGCCAATACACCCTAGATCGAAAACAATTTGGTAAAGCACTGGCTGCCAACCAACTGATTCAAAAAAAATTAGCCGATATGCAAACAGAAATTGCGCTCGGCCTACAGCTTGCCCTTCGCTTTGGTCGAATGAAAGATGACGGTATTGCCTCAGTGGAAGCGACCTCTCTGATTAAACGCAATAATTGTGGTAAGGCCTTGGAGATTGCCCGTTTGGCACGAGATATGTTGGGCGGAAATGGAATTAGTGATGAATTTGGTGTTGCCCGTCATTTGGTCAATCTTGAAGTCGTGAATACTTATGAAGGCACCCATGATGTGCATGCTTTGATCTTAGGTCGTGCCCAAACAGGACTCGCAGCGTTCTAAAGCGAAGTGACTACTGAGAAAAAACGGCGAGCATCAAGAATTGATGACTCGCCCTATCCCATCTTGATCTTATCTAGGTCAATACTCGTACATTGATTAAACTGAGCGAAACGTTGTAACTCTCGTTTGAGTGCAAGCAAAAATAAATCTCGATCCTGCAGTTTAGCCTCTTGCACATGCAAACTAATCACTTCTAATCGCTTTTCACGACGATGCACTTTGCAATCAATTTGCCCCACAAAATCATCTGCATAAAGTAGCGGTAAGCAGAAATAACCGTATTGTCTTTTGGCTGCAGGCACATAGCATTCAATGCGATAATCAAATCCAAACAAGCCGCTTAAACGCTCACGATGAATCACCAGATTATCGAAGGGAGACAATATTTTGACCTCTGCTTGGATGTTCGGTTCATGCGCTAACACGGCGCTGGCCACATAAATCGGTTGTCCATTTTCAAGCTTAATCAGCTTGATCACGCCAGCATCAATCTGTTCATCAAGTAATTTACGCATAATTTCACGTAAATCCTTATTGGTTTTCAAATGCAGTAATTGCTTCCATGTAAATACGCCATGAGCACGTATAGCTGTATCCAATAAATACTGTGCATATTCCTGTAAAGTCGGTGTGCTTAGATCAATGCCCTGTGGTATGCAACGTTCAGTCAGATCATAGACTTTTTCCATGCCATTGCGTTCACAGATCATTAAATCGCCTTGCATGAATAACTGCTCAATCGCCTTGCGGCTTGGCCCTGCATTCCACCAACCTGCGGCACCTTCCCGTTTGCCTTTTTCCATATTTCTAAGTCGGATTCTGCCTTCAGCTTTCACCTGCGCCAGAATCTCCTGCATTAGTTGCTGATCGCCTCTTGAGAAGTAACGACTTTCCCCATTACGCACCGCATTCATCAAAAGCATGGCATAGCGATAATCTCGCATCGGTAAATAAGAAGCCGCATGCGCCCAATGCTCAAAAACAAGCTGATCTTGTACCAGTTGATTTAAATGACCCAATTGATAATTCGGCACCCGACTCCACAACACATGATGATGGGCACGTTCCACCACGGAAATGGTATCTATTTGCACATAACCCAGATGTTCAATCGCTTGTTGTGTTCCAGATAAGCCCTCACCAAATTTATTATTTTGTTCTAAACCTTGATGAGATAAAGCTAAGCGTTTTAATAATGAAATCATAATATTATCGTATAAATAGTGTTCACCACCCACGATGAACGAAAGTGAAATAATGGCCGTTATTCAAACTAAATTAACACAATCCTGCCAATTCCTTGCTTATTTTCCTTGTAAATAAAAACGTGGTGCCGCGCCTAAAGAACGTTTAAAGGCTGCAGTAAAAGCACTGCTGCTGCTATAACCTAGCTCCATTGCCACACTGGTAATGGATTGGCCCAATTCCATTCGGGTCAACGCATTGAGTAAACAGGCTTGCTGCCGCCAGTTGCTAAAACTCATCCCAGTTTGCTGCCGAAAAATTCGGGTGAAGTTACGGCGACTCATCCCCACCTGCGCTGCAATATGATCAAGATCATCCTCCAAGCTCGGTGTCTTCAACAATTGCAGGCACAAAGCAGCTAAACGCGGCTCTTGTGGTAAGGGCGCATTTAAAGGCAGTTCAGGCATCAGTGCAATTTCTTCAATAATCAAACGCATCAAATAATCATCTCGCCCACCCAATTGATATTCCGCAGGGAGATCAACTGCGGTAGACAGTAGCTCATGCAATAACGGCGATACGTTGATCACTGCACAATGGCTGGGTAAATCTGCCTGCATTGCAGCTTGTGGAAGAATATAGGCACTGCGTGTTTTGGTGATCCCGCCCATGTGCACTTCATGATCAATCCCTGCAGGAATCCAGAGGGCGCGCTTCGGGGGAACCACCCAACTTCCCCTATGGGTGATCACCGTAAGTACTCCAGTAATGGCATATAGACATTGGCCTCTGCGATGTCGATGGCTCGGCAGAAGATGACCATCGGGATAGTCATTGCCCGTTGCCATCACATTCCGCGGCACATCCTGAAAATCATTGACCTGAATATTGCGCATTGCCCTCATCCCTGAAAATGGCCTGAACTCGATACTATCTGTCCCAAATATGATTGTGGGCCGATTTCTGTTCAGTTTAGGATAAATGCACTGAAAAACAAACCTCTTTCAGCATCATCATTTAAGCTGATACAACGTGTTGGAGCAATCATGGCAAGCAATACAGGCACTCTTGAGAATGCATTTCCACAAGCGCAATTTCCACCCAATGATCAACCCCAGAAGTTCGTATTACGCGTTGTCGGCGCAGTTGCGTTTGCCCATCTGCTAAATGATTCGATTCAAGCCGTGGTGACTGCAAGTTATCCGATGTTAAAGGCCGAATTCTCTTTAAGTTTTGCTGAAATTGGCTGGATTGCCTTGGTCTATCAAATCACCGCCTCTTTATTACAACCTTGGATTGGCCTATATACCGATAAGCATCCAAAGCCCTATTTATTGCCTTTAGGCATGGCAGCCACACTGCTTGGTATTGGTTTGATGGCAATTGCAGCAAGCTTTCAAGGCTTATTGTTTGCTGCTGCACTAATTGGGGTAGGCTCATCAACCTTCCACCCAGAAGCCTCTCGCATCGCCCGTACCGCATCGGGTGGGCGTTTTGGTACAGCTCAATCCATGTTTCAGGTTGGCGGCAATACTGGTTCTGCGATTGGGCCATTAATGGCTGCGGCTGTGATTATCCCGAATGGACAAGGGGCGATTGGTTTATTTGTTTTGGTTGCTGCTTTGGCCATATTTGTTTTATTACGTGTGACCAAATGGGTGGTCAAGCAGACACCTGTGCAGCGTGTTGCCAGTCAACCTGCCATTTCTACCTTGACCCGTAAACAAGTGATTCAGGCCATGGCCGTGATTTGTGTGTTGATGTTTGCCAAGTTTATCTATATCGCGGCCATTACCAATTATTTCACTTTCTACCTGATTGAACGCTTTAATGTTTCGATTCAGACCTCTCAGCTGTATCTATTTATTTTTTTAGGCGCAGTAGCATTAGGTACTTTTGCTGGAGGTCCAGTTGGAGACCGTATTGGACGTAAAGCTGTGATTTGGGTGTCATTCTTAGGCATTGCCCCATTTGCGCTGATGTTGCCTTATGTCGGCTTAACTGGCACGGCAATTCTGGTCATTATTATTGGTTTAGTCATGTCCTCAGCCTTTTCAGCCTTAGTGGTCTATGCACAAGAAGCAGTACCCGGTCGTGTCGGTATGGTTGCTGGTTTGATGTTTGGTCTTATGTTCGGTATTGGTGGAATTGGCGCAGCAGGTCTCGGTCACTTGGCTGATACCCATGGCATTGTATGGGTGTATAAGCTCTGCTCTTTCCTACCACTCTTAGGTTTTATGACAGCATTTTTACCGAATACCAAAAAATAATTATTTCATCAGCAGATGCAGCATGCCAACGTGCCTGCTGCATTTGCTCCCATAAATAAGCACGATCTTGTTTATCTTCACCGTTAGGTGCTAAAATTTTCAACAGATGTGTGGATTGTTATATTCATTCATCTTCATTGTTACGATAAAAAAAACCGCGAAAAATTGATACAGATAGTTTTTCATTAAAAATATCTTATCGACACATATCCTTATCATTAAGATTCGGTCAGCGTTCATCAGGGCTTGAGTTGTTATCAGGCATCGTTAACAGGTTTTCGCAGCATTGCTGTACCTGCTTTTTCGATAGGACGCTTTATGAATCGCTCTCTATTTATTATCTTTTCGACCATTGCTTTAGATGCAATCGGAATCGGGCTTATTTTTCCAATTTTACCTGCCTTAGTTCAAGATATTAGCCATACTCACCAAACTGCGCTGTACATCGGTCTGCTCGGTAGTCTCTATGCCGCCATGCAATTTATCTTTTCCCCCATGCTCGGTACATTAAGTGACAAGTTTGGACGGCGCCCAATTCTGCTGCTGTCACTGGCAGGTTCAGCGATCAACTATGTATTATTAACCTTTTCACATAGCCTCATGCTGTTATTGATCGGCCGTACCATTGCAGGCATGAGCAGTGCCAATATGTCTGTTGCGTCTGCTTATCTGGTGGATATCTCAAAACCAGAACAGCGTGCAAAACATTTTGGCTTAATGAGCACGATGTTTGGCGCAGGTTTTATTATTGGGCCAATCCTGGGTGGTTTGCTTAGCGCATACTGGCTCAGACTTCCCTTTTTGATTGCAGCCATACTGACAGGTCTCAACTTTTTATTGGCCTATTCGGCGCTACCTGAATCAAAAACAGCAGATCACCCTCAGAAAGAATCTGCAATGACACTCAATCCATTTAAAGCTTTTATCTCACTTCGATCTATCCCCAATGTACTGCCCTTGATTGCCACCTTTTTTATATTTTGCGGTACAGGTGAAGCCTATGCAGTTTGCTGGGCTTTATGGGGACATGCAGCCTTTCAATGGAATGGTTTCTGGATCGGTCTTTCTCTGGGAATGTTTGGTTTATGTCAGATGTTAGTTCAGGCTTTTGTTCCTCAGCATGCCTCAAGATACTTCGGCAATCGAAATACAATCTTCATTGGTATGAGCTGTAGCTGTATTGCCTTAGGGGTTATGGCCTTTGCTCAACAAGGTTGGATGATTTTTGCCATCATGCCAATTTTCGCCCTAGGCAGTATCGGTACACCCTCTTTACAAGCCTTAGTTTCACAAAAAGTCTCACCACAACAACAAGGTCAGTTTCAAGGCATTATTGCATCGACAATCAGTTTGGCCTCAATGTTTGCACCACTGCTATTTTCTACGCTGTATTTTCAATTTCAAGCTAAATGGCCAGGTGCAATCTGGCTGATCGTAGTCATGATTTATCTGCTTGCGCTGCCGATTGTAATTCGTAGCCTTAAGCCAAACATACAACCTTCAAAATGACAAAAAGGTAATTTTCCTGTCACGTAGAAGTACTGATGCTGCTTGGATAATCAAACATAAAACCAGATGGCGCGGATTGTGCCATTTCCCATACATCATGCTTCAAAGAGGATAAGAAATGAGTTTTGTGCAAAACAGTAAAACCATGTTGCGCAACCTGATCGTCGGCACAACCCTAACCATCGCTACATCAACTGCCTTTGCACATGTGAGCTTGATCAGTGCCACACCCGCTGCAAATACCACAGTTTCAACCCAACCTAAAAACCTAAGCCTTAATTTTGCTGATGAGGTGATGTTAATGAAAATTCAAGTGTTAGATGAACAACGTCGAGAATTGCCGCTGAATTATAAAGTCAGCCATGACCTGAAAAAAACCTTTGATATTGCCATCCCTACACTGAAAAAAGGCAAATATACCGTGCTTTGGAGCACCATGGGAAAAGATGGCCATAACATGAATGGTGAATATAGCTTCACTTTAAAATAAGCCAAATACAATTAAAAAAATGAACGGCTTGTCAGCATGATCTGTTGGCAAGCCTTTCATATAAAGGAAGAAAATAATGTCTGCATATTGGATGTTTGCAACGTGGTTTAACAAAGTAAGCCTTTACCTCGGCATGATTATGGTCATCGGAGGAGCCTTCTGCTACTTCCTGCTAGGTCGTTATTTGGCAATAAAAAGTAGCCTTGTCCAATATATGACACTCGGTGCCGTATTAGGATTGATCGCAAGCACATTGGGTTTGTTACTTTTAATTGGTAGCTTTGCGAATACAGGCCTATGGGGTATGTTCGATTCGACCTATATCAATATTGTACTGAATACCTCAACTGGGCATATTCATCTAATTCGGATCATCAGCTTTGCCCTTATACTCGTGCTGCTCGTATTTAAACTCAATCAAAAAAGTACTGAAATCAAAACCGTTGAAACCATCTTGTTTGCGATACCCACTATACTGATTCTGTATAGTTTTTCTCAACTCGGTCATGTCACCAATTTATCTATTTTTGCCCAGTTCTTATTGATTATCCATGTACTGGTCATGTCTGTATGGATGGGGTCTTTATATCCGCTTTGGAAAACCAGCCACAGCATCAGTGGGCTGCCATTAAAACAATCGATGCATTTATTTGGGCGGATAGCAGCCTTTATTGTTACGATATTAATTGCATGCGGCATCACCATTGCCCTGCTCTTGTTTAAGGATTTTGACGCCCTCATCGCTACACCATATGGACAAGGTTTTATTATTAAGCTGTTATTTGTTTTTAGCATTTTATTATTAGCTGCATTTAATAAATGGTATTTCACCCCTCGTTTGCAGCAACCTCAATTTGCACAACAATTGGGCTATGCGATTTTGTTTGAAATGTCTCTGGGCTTTGTGATTTTAATGACCACTGCATATATCACGACTGTAGTCGGGATTGAGTGATTTACTATAATGTTGATGCTGATATTAATATCTCTCAATTCACCTTATATTTCTACACAGTGTCTAATGACTATTTAACATGCCGTGTTAAACCCCAAAATAATAATGCCATTAGACTTCCGCAGGCACCCAGTAGGCAAACGCCATACCATCCCGCTTTTGCATAGGTGATGGTTGTTGTGATTGCTCCTAATCCACTGCCTGCGGCATAGAACAACATATACAGCCCAATCAAGCGGCTTTGATTGTCCTGTCCAGTTTGTAAGATCATGCTTTGATTGGTGACATGTAAAGCTTGCCCGCCCAGATCCAGTAATAAAATACCGATGATTAATGCCACAATTGAGTATTCCATTTGAGCGAATGCCAACCAAGACAATAAGATGACAAGCAATGCAAAAGCACTGGTTCTTTGTGCAAAGCCTTGATCTGACCATTGCCCAGCTTTTGTGGCCATTAACGCACCCAGTACCCCAACCAAACCAAATGCACCAATCGCGGTATGGGAATACTGATAAGGAGGAGAACTCAACAATAAAGCCAATGCACTCCAAAAAATATTAAACACTGCAAACATCAGCAATGCCAATATGCCCCGTATTTGTAATAGTTTATGGTGATAAAGCAAACTTAACATCGACAAAATCAAACGAGGATAAGCCAACGTATTCTGTGTATTAGACCGTACTGGCAAGGATTTCCAAAGTGGGAATGCAATCATCAACATCAGTGTTGCCGCACAAAAATATACGCTCCTCCATCCTGCTAAATCGCTCACACCTCCAGCAAAAACACGTGATAATAACAATCCAATAAACACGCCACTTTGTGCTATACCTACGACATATCCACGCTCATGTAGTTCAGCAACACTTGCAGCATAAGCAATCAGTCCCTGCGTCATGGCAGTCCCTAACATACCAACAGCAAACATACTTGCAAATATGCCTACAGCCGTTTTAGTGATACTTACAGCGGTCAATGCAAGCACCAATCCAAATAGCTGTAATAGCATTAAACGTCTACGATCGACTCGATCTCCCAATGGAACTAACAACAATAAAGCGATCGCACAACCCAGTTGAGTCACGAGAATGACACTGCCAACAGCGGCATAACTGATTTCCAAATCCGTTGCAATTGCATCAAGCAATGGTTGCGCATAATAAACATTGGCAACACTCAGACCACTTGCAATGGCAAATAGCCACACCAAACTAGTCGGCAATTTTTTGGACTGGATTAAACACTGCTTTTCATTTTGTGAGAAAGCAGACGTGCAAGGACTATTCATGGTCGCGCCAAACTAGTTTCAAATTAAAACTACTTGAACCATAAGCTATCTAGTTTTAAAATGCAACTAGTCTGATCTAACTGTTCCGAGAATGCGATGTCACCAAATAAAACTTCCGTAGATGAACCTTGCCCTGTTGCACGGTGTGTTGATGTGATTGGAGATCGTTGGTCATTGCTGATTATTCGAGATGTGATGGATGGGATACATCGCTTTGGTGATCTACAACGTAGTCTGAGTGTTGCGCGTAATATTTTGTCCAACAGACTACATAAATTAATTGATGCTGAAATTCTGGAACTGCGAGCTGCGTCTGATGGCACAGCCTATCAAGAATATATTTTGACGGATAAAGGAAAACAGCTGTTCCCGATTGTGGTTGCATTACGCCAATGGGGTGAACAATATTTATTTGGGGAAAATGAAGCGCATTCTGTCCTGATTGAAAAATCAACAGGAAAACCTGTTCCATTGATGCTACCCACCTCAAATGAGGGAAATCTTTTAAGCACCAGTACCACAGAAGTATTAAAAGTGAATCTATAGCCTATAAAATATGCGTTAAAAATTTATGCTTTCTTTACGCAGAATTTACGATCAATTTATTATTTATCAATTAATTAAAACCTAATATACATCACATCAAATTTAACTCATATGCTGAGGATGTTATGAAAGGTTTTCATTGTGTGCTGGTTTTTACAACTGTTTTAGCCTCAAACGATGCGTTAGCATCAGATCAGCCCGCAACATCGAATTTAGTGCTGAGTGGGAATGTCGCTTTGGCCAGTGAATATCGCTGGCGTGGTCAAACTCAAACCAAAAGTAATGCAGCGTTGCAAGGCAACTTTCTTTTAAACCATTCCACTGGATTCTATGCCACGGCTTTTGCTTCGAATGTCGATTTTGGTGATGAAGCACACTTAGAACTCGATCCTTTTATTGGCTATACCACTCCAATCAGCTTAGGGAAATTCCAACCCACTCTTGATATCGGTATGCTGCGTTATCATTATGTCGGTAAAAGTGATTTAAATTATAATGAGTATTATCTCAAACTAATCATCAATAATGCTTTGAACGATAATGATAGCTTTAGCCCAAGTGTGAGCTATACCCCGCAATATGGAGGCAAAGCCACTCGCCAAAGCGTCGGTGAAAATGTCAAAAATTGGTATTTTAACCTTTTATATACCACTCCAATCGCACAAACCAACTTTGGTGCAGTTGCAAACTTAGGCTATTCCAAAGCCAACCAAGCCATTTATGGTGGAGAAGCAAAAGATCATTTCTTCGACTGGAAAATTGGCGCAAATTATAGCTATAAACCGATGAACTTAAGTGCGGAACTGGCTGCGATTGGAACCGACCTAGATTACATAGGTTATTCCGATAGCAATAAAAAAGGTGTTAAAACCGCCGCCGTGTTTAGCTTGACCAAGTCTTTTTAGAATAAAGATCAAATGAGCGAACTACAGCAAGCATCAACAAATATGAGGCTTGCTGTATGACATCGCATTTTTATCAACTGATTTATTAACTAGATTTACGCCGAAAACCTTGTTGCTCCAATAATTGAGCTCGAGTCTCATAATCTACGACTTCAAGTATCTGATGTAATAACCATATATAGCCAAAAGGATCTTTAAACATCGCGTTTTTGATGCCCATTTTAGGCATAACCTGCACTGCTTGAATCACCGCTGCACCCGCATCAACCGCTTGCTGCAATGTTTTCTCGATATCAGTGACGGTAATATTAAACCAAATCGGGATATAGCTTTCTTGGGTAGGTGCCAGCAATTGGAAATCTGGGTTTTCATCCAGCATATGAAAATGAACCCCATGAATACTCATAATCACACTATTTTGTCCAAGCACAAAATCACCGACTTCAATTCTTTCGACCTCAAAAACCCGCTCATAAAACGCCAATGCAGTCATGCTATCTTTTACGATAAAGTCTATCTCTGTGGTTTGCATTTGATGTGTTCCCTGTGTTTTATTCATTCTAAGGGGCGGATTTTCTGAGCATTGTCTATACTTTGTAATACACATCAATTTGTAGTCATAAAAAAACCAAGCGAAACTCAACCTCGCTTGGCTTTCAGATTCATTGAAAATGATTATTCAATAATTAAGTCTTTGGCAGGAATACCATCGCCATAGACAGGTTTTAAAGTCTTTTCATAAGCTTGATGGATGACTCCTTGTTTAGCGAGTTTTTCCAAATCTTGATTTAACCAATCCAACAGTTCTTTATTGCCTTTTTGTACTGCAGGTGCAATTAAATCCTGTTCACCTAGATTGGTAATACCCACGGTATAATTTGGATTTTCTTTTGCCCAAGCTAAGACTAAAAGATTGTCATGGGCCAACGCTGTACCACGACCATCTTTTAAGGCATCAAAAGTTTCAGTATTCTGCTCATACTTTTGCAGCTTAATTTCTGGATGTTGCTTGCTAAAGAAAGAGTCCGCTGTCGTGCCCTTATTCACCAATAAGGTTTGATCTTTTAACTGCGCAATATCGGTAATCGGCTTGTCTTTAGGGGACACCACACCCAAGGCGACTTTTAAATAAGGCTTGGCAAAATCTACCACTTGTTTACGTTCAGGTGTCACAGTGAAATTGGCAAAAATAATATCGACTTTATTGGCTTTCAGATATTCAACTCGATTGGCCGCCTCAGTCAGTACGAACTGGACTTTATTTTCATCACCCAATAAATCTTTGGCCACATGTTTGGCAATTTCAACATCAAAGCCCTGATTTTTACCTTGTGCATCCAGATAACCAAACGGTGGCTTATCGCTAAACACACCAATACGCACCACCCCATTTTTCTTGATCTGCTCAATGCTGGAGACTTGCGTTGAGGACTCAGCCGATTTCTCTGCTGACTGTGGATTTTTATTACATGCCGTCAGTCCTAAACTAAATATAGAAGCCAACAGTAATTTTTGAATATTTGAAAATGTTATTGTTTGCATAAGTTCACCTATTTTTTAACGTTATAAAAATCTGTTATTGCTTGGGAATATCGACATCCAAAAAGATATTCGGATTCACTTTTTCGCCATAAATCGGCTTCAAGGTTTGGTCATAAATCTTTTGAATTTCACCTGTCGCCCTGAGCTGTTTGATTTCATCATTGAGCCAGTGCAGTAATTGGGTATTGCCCTTCTTCACGCCTGCTGCAATAAAATCCTCGTTACCAATTTGTGGAATACCCGCCACATAATTCGGATTCTTGGCTGCCCATGCCAGTGCATAGGTACTGTCTTGGGAAATGGCATCACCCCGACCATCAATCAGTGCATTGAAAGCATCGGTATTTTGTCCAAATTTCAATAAATTAATTTTGGGATAGTTTTTACTGAAATAGATCTCTGAGCTTGAGCCCTTATTCACAATTAAAGTTTTGCCTTCGAGACTTTTAACATCGGTAATGACTTTGGCTTTTGGTGAAACAATCCCTAAGGAGGCTTTTAAATAAGGCTCGGAAAAATCAACCACCTGTTGCCGTTCTGGCGTCACTGAAAAGCTGGCAAAAACCACATCGACTTTATCTGACTTTAAAAACTCAACCCGATTGGCTGCTTCTGCCACCACAAACTGAATTTTATTTTCATCACCCAGTAAATCTTGAGTGACACGCTTTGCTAAGGCCACATCAAAGCCCTGATTTTTGCCCGCACTATCGACATAACCAAAAGGTGGATTGTCGGCAAATACACCAACTCGCAAGACATCATTTTTCCGAATCTGTTCCAGTGAAGTATCTTGTGCCGTAGCTTTGGGTTCTGAGGGAGCTGGTTGATTACAGCCCGTCAACACGCCTGCCACCAGTACACAGGTGATGCCCAGACCAAACATTTTTATTTTTGAAAAAGAGTGCTGTTGCTCAACTGCTAAATTCAATCTCATAAAGTCCTCTTATAGCTTTTAATAATTCAAAATATTTAAAAAGGTTCTCGCACGTTCTGTCTGCGGATGCTGAAAAAATGCTTCTGGCGAGCTTTGTTCAATGATCTTGCCCTTATCCATAAAAATAATGCGATCCGCCACTTTGCGGGCAAAGCCCATTTCGTGGGTCACAATCAACATGGTCATGCCTTCCTGTGCCAGTTTCAGCACCACATCTAGGACTTCCCGCACCATTTCAGGATCAAGGGCAGCAGTAATTTCATCCAGTAAAATCACTTTCGGTTTCATCACTAAAGCTCGGACGATGGCAATTCGCTGTTTCTGACCGCCCGATAAATTGGAGGGATAATCATATTTACGATCCAGTAAACCTACGCGCTGCAACAACTGATCTGCCAGTTGTTCTACTTCCTCACGTTGACGTTTTTGCGCTTTTAGCGGACCCAGCAGAATGTTATCAATCACATTCATGTGCTTGAATAATTCATAGTTCTGGAACACCATCCCGATCTGTTGGCGCACGTTATCCCACGATAAGTCCTGCCCCAATACACCCACATCTTTCAGGTGAATTTCACCTTCTTGAATCGGTTCCAACCCATTGATACAGCGCAACAAGGTACTTTTTCCACAACCCGATGGTCCTAAAATCACTACTACCTCACCTTGTTGTACGTCTAAATCAATGCCATGCAAAATATGACTTTGTTTATAAAACTTGTGTAAATGCTGTATCGATAACAAAGTCATGCGTTCTCCCACACTTTTTCTAAATGCGCTGCTAAAAGCGATAATGGATAACAAATCAGGAAATAAAGAATAAAGATGAAACCGTAAATCCACAGCGATGCGCTGGGCACAGTCAATAATGAGTTTTCAATAATCTGCTGCCCTACTTTTAAGACTTCCACCATCCCAATCAGTACCGCTAATGAACTGGTTTTGATCATGCGGGTAAACAAATTGAGTGCTCCTGGGGTCACTCGTTTTAAGCTTTGCGGGAAAATCACATAAGTTAAAGCTTGTAGATGATTGAGTCCTACTGCATAGGCAGAATCCCGTTGATGCTGATCAATTGAGGTGATCGAAGCACGTACCAGATCACCCATTTCCGCAGTTCCCCACAAGGTAAATACAAAAATACAGACCCAAAATGATGACAGTTGCCAGTTAAACCACGTTGCGAAACCAAAATAAAAGACAAATAAAAGCACGAGGATGGGCACAATCCGTATGGTTTCCAGATAGAAACGGCACAGGATTTTGACCAACACATTTTTTGAGGTCATGATTACCCCAAAAATTGTCCCGAAAATGGCAGATAAAAACACGGACAGAAAGGCAATTTCGATGGTTTGCAGCAAGCCATACAGCAAACGTTCGACATGGCTCGGTTGAAATAAATACTCAAGTCCCATGGCTCACCTTCCGACTGCGGTATTCCAGATAACTTGTTAAAGCTGATACAGGTAACAAGATAATCAGATAGGCCATGATTAATAGAAATAGAGCCTCTGTGGTTTTGTAATCCATCCCAATCAAGTCTTTAGTCACAAACAGTAATTCAACCACTGCTATTGCACTCAAAACCGAGCTTTCTTTAATGAGAAATAAGCAGTTCGCTCCAATCGCAGGAATAGACAGCGACAATGCCTGTGGAAATACCACATATTGAAAGACTTGCACGGCGTTTAAACCCACACTTCGAGCAGAATCAATCTGCCCTTGCGCAACGGACTGTAAGCCTGCACGAAAGGCTTCTGCCATATAGCTACCACCTAGAAAAGTCAGACCAATCACACCGCAGGTGAATCCATCGAGTTTGATGCCGATCTTGGGCAAACCGTAGTAGAGAAAAAACAGCTGAATGAGCAAGGGGGTATTGCGGGAAACCTCGATATAGACTTTGACAATTTTATTCAGTACCCGAACCTGATAGGTACTGATTACGCTACAGATCAACCCGAATAAAATAGATAACACGATACCAATAAAGGAGATTTTTAAGGTCATGAGGGTGGCCGCATAGAACTGCGGCAGCACACTCTGTATATACTGCCAATCCAAAGAAAACATCCGAATGAAAAATTGATTCTTTTGATAAATACGTTGTTGTTATTTATCTTTGGATGAGTCTATGCTGATTGAAATTTCACATGAAATATTATTATTTGCTAAGCTTTGCTGAAATTTGGATGATTCGATTTATATCTAATTCAAACAGTTAAATTCTTTACTGCAGCAAAGCATATGTATGGATATCAAGAAACCAGAGAACACTTCTATTTTAGTAAAATGATATAAGACAAAAATGATTAAAAATTTGAAATAGCACTGGAAAACTGTACTACGCCATAAAGATTTTTAAAAATAAACTTTAATTTAATCAACACACATCTAAGCACATGACTAAAATAAGTTAAAACTGCTAGATGACATAAATAAAATATTCCCTAAATAGAAAATACATTCAATAAAAATAAAAACAAACGCCAAAACCTTCCGACATATTTTGAGAGAATTATTAAAAAAACCTTAACGCTCGAGCAAGCTTCTGTATTTCATATAAAATTAACCGTTTGTTATATTAAAACATATGATTATTAATAATAATTATATTTGGATTTAACAAATTTTAAATATTTTATCTAGACTATTAAATACCCAAGTTGATAAAAGGTCCTCTCATGTTAGTAGAAGAAAATCTAGCAACTAAAGACATACTTTCAAG
>NZ_JAZEZK010000080.1:0-301 GCF_037028485.1 Acinetobacter sp. 102 | reverse complement strand
TTCAATCGCAAGCTTGCCTTGATCCACCTTCGTGGTGATATTGCTGTCTGCGCCAACCACATCCACCGTTTGTCCCAGTTTCTTCTGAACTGAATTACCATCTGCCGCAGTTAAACCAAAGCCACTGTCGGTTAAGCCTGTCTGGATTTGTTTTAATTGTTCTTCTGTTGCTGCACGACCTTGAGTCGCAAAGTCCGCACTACTGATATCTTTATTGCTTAGACCTTCAAGCGTGCCTTTACCTGCATCTAAAGTCAGCGTATTCGCTGTGTTCTTAACAACCACCTTACCTGCTTCGAGT